>JBLYYS010000319.1:0-2789 GCA_048550235.1 Acidimicrobiia bacterium
CAGAGCCGAGCCGTTTCTGAATACGGTCCTCGATGCCATAGGCCCGGATCACGGGCGCTCCAACCACGACCTCCGCCAGCACGGCCAGCATCCGCCCGACCTTCTCGCGCACCGTGAGGTAGGCCACCTCCAATCGCGACTGAAACCACTTGATGGTCAAGACGATCACCGGGACCAGGACGACAACGACCAACGCCAGCGGGACCGAATAGACGAACATCACCGCCAGCGCCAACAGTGCCTGGCCGCCGTTGGTTATCAGCATGATTCCGCCCCACTGCATGAACCGGCTGATCTGATCGACGTCCGACGTGACTCGGGCCACCAGCACCCCGCGCTGCTCAGACGCCTGGTGCAACATCGACAAATCGTGAATGTGCCGGAATGCCCGGACCCGCAACCGAGACAGCGCAGTCTCGGAAACCCGCGCCAGACGAAGATGCATGCCCCCCGTCGAGCCAGCCGTGATCATTACTGCCAGAAACGCCCAACCGGTCATTGCCAACACGAAGCCCATGTCGACGCCACCCTCAGCGAAGCCACCGTCGATGATCTGCTGCACCGCCACCGGGACGATGACCCGGCCGGCCGTCGCCAGAAGGGCCAAGATCAGAGTCGCAGGCAGACCACGCCGAAGCTCGGGCGACAGCCCCAGGCCACGCCGGATGGTGGCTGCCGCACCGCGACGCTCCGCCTGCTGCGCAGCAATGGTCACTGCACTTCCTCCTGCTCGTATGCGTCTATCAGGGCGCGGTATTCGGCCAGGTCGGCGTACAACTCATCATGCGAACCGCGACCGATCACCCGACCGTCGTCGATGTAGAAGACGTCGTCGGCCAGCACGATGGACGAGCGTCGATAGGCGACTATTACGACCGTGGTTTCCAGTTCGGCGAGACCGGCGAGAATGTCCTGCTCCACCGATGGATCCACGGCCGAGGTTGCATCATCGAGCACGAGAAGCCGGGGCTGTCGTATCAACGCCCTCGCCAGGGCAATTCGCTGTCTCTGACCACCGGAAAGCGAGGCTCCACGTTCGCCCACCAGAGTATCGAACCCCTCTGGAAGCTCCGAGATGAAGCCATCCGCCCGCGCCAGCTTGGCGGCCGAGATCACCTCCGCATAGTCGTAGGCGCCCTCGAGGGTGATGTTGTTGTAGACGGTGTCATCGAACAGGAATACTTCCTGGAATACGAGGCTCACCGAATCGGCCAGCTGATCTCGCTCCAGATCGGCCAGGCCATGGCCGTCGAGGCAAATCTCTCCCCTGTCTGGGTCGAACAACCTGACCATCAGGTGAGCAAGGGTCGACTTCCCCGATCCGGTGGGACCTACGAGCGCAACCGTCCTCCCCGGCTCCACGCTGAGCGTGACCGACTCGATCCCCCTCCGATCCTGATTCTCAACGACTTCCTTCCGCACGGCGTGCTGGGCGAGGTCATCCGTCTGCGTTTCCTCGTACAGATACCCGACCGCGTCGATCCTCGTTGCGGCCCCGCCCCCGGATCGGGCCGAACCGATGCCGTATCGAACGGTTTCCTGCTCGTTGAGCACGCCCTCGATCCGGTCCATTCCCACGACCGAGCGGGGCATCTCACCGAGTAGCCAGCCGAATACCCGCATCGGCATCGCCACCAGCCTGAACAAGTAGGCGAACGTGACCATGGTTCCCGGTGTCACAGCCCCCTGCTGAACCCGCCAAGCTCCCACGGCCAGCACCGCCAGAATGCCGATACTCGGTAGCGCTTCCATCAGCGGATCAAACATCGCCCGCAGCGACCCCACCTCAACCATGCGGTCGCGCAGCGCGTCCGATCGATCACCGAAGCGTCCGACTTCTTGGTCCTCCCGGCCGAGTGTCTTGACCACCAACGCGGCATCGAAGGACTCATGGGCAATCTCGGCAACCTCAGCGCGTAGACGCTGAGCGCGGGCAGCTACCGCGCGCATCCGGCGCTGGTAGAAGAAGTTGACTATCAGAATCGCCGGCCCGACCGCGAAGCCGACAAGAGCCAAGAACGGGTCGGTCAGAACGAGCAGAGTTGCCGTGATCACGATCATGATCACGACGCCAAAGGCCATTGGTAGCGGGGCGGCAATGAACGATGCCGCTTCGACATCTTCGTTCACATTCGACAACAACTGGCCGGTCGGGTGCCTCCGGTGCCACTCGATGGGGAGCTGCAGGTACTTGTCTGTTACGTCGGTTCGATCGCGAGCCTGCAGGCGATACTGCGCCGCATAGGCACCGAATCTTCGAAACATGATCCCGATCCCCCGCAACAGCGCCACACCGAGAACTGCGAGAGCGGCGCCTACCAGCGTTGCGGTGGCGACTTCTCCGGCGTCGACGGCCGGGAGAAGGATGTCGTCGGTGATCCATCCAACGACGTACGACGAAACGACAGTCATCGCCGCGAACAGGACGGTTCCGGCACCACCGACCGCGAACTGCCTAGGAGCCCTACGGAGCTGTCTGGCGATAAGCGTGCGGCCCCGCCCCAGAAGAGCGGCGTCGAACTGCGGCGGGGTGGTCGACGAGGACATCAGCACAGGCTACGACAAAGAGATGGGCAATTGGCAATCCACCTCACCAGGAGGATTCCTGTCAATGCGGGGTATCGAAAACGGTGCGCGCGATTGACAGGAAACCAGGTGGTTGAGTCCTGTCAATGCGGCGTATCAAAAACAGTGCGCGCGATTGACAGGAACCCAGGTCAGAGCTGGTGGTTCTTTCCCACGACCACGATTCCATCGTCGGAGACGGTGAATCGTTGGCGATCGGCGTC
>JBLYYS010000320.1:0-2707 GCA_048550235.1 Acidimicrobiia bacterium
ACGAGGCGTTCTCGACCGGGTCCCATGCCCAGTAGCCGCCCCAGCCCAGAACCTCGTACGACCAGAGGCCACCGAGCACGATTCCAATGGTCAAGAACATCCAGGCGAACAACGTCCAGTTACGGGTTCTTGTCAACCACTCGGCGCCGGTGGCTTTGACCATGAGGGCGGAGATGGCGAAGGCAAACGGGACCGTCAGGCCGACGTAGCCGACATAGAGCGTCGGCGGATGGAGTGCCATCAACCAGTGGTTTTGGAGCAGAGCGTTGGCTCCGATTCCTTCCGTGGGCGTGGAGAGCACGTTGCCAATCGGGCCCCACGCTCCGTCGGCGCAACCGACGCCGTTGCCCCAGGCTTGGACGCAGAGGGCGAAGGGGTTCGAAATCGTGGTCATCAGGCCGAAGAAGTACAGAGAAACGAGGCCCATGATCGCCAGCGCACCGGCTGCGAGTCGATCGCCGCTGCGGCTGCGGAAGAACCGGAAGTAGACGCCGTAGGTGAAGGAGGCCAGCACCAGACCCCACAGGACGATCGATCCTTCGAGCGATGCCCAGGCCGACGCGAATTTGAACAGGAGCGGCGTGGTGGTGGAGGAGTTGTTGGCGATGTACTTGACGGAGAAGTCGTCCGTCAACAAGCCGAGTTCGAGGAAGAACATCGCTGCCAGCGCGCCCGAGAAGAACACGACCACGGGGAGACCGAGATACTTGGCGGTCGCCCGTTGCGGGTTGTTCATAGCAACGAACCCACGGATGGTGATGCCCAGCGTTCCTACCAGCGCGGCCAGGATCGAAAGATACCCGAGCGTCGCGATCATTTTTCAACTCGCCTTCCTCATGGGATCACCGAGTGAACCTGGCCGACATCGGCGGGTTCAGGGCGGTCCCCCGTTTCTCATCCCAGAGGATAAGGGCATTCCGGCGGGACACCAACGGCGAAAGGCCCCGCACAGTGGGGCACTTGGGCCCTGCCTGCGAAAAAGGGCGGTGTGGAACCCTAAATGGGTGACAAAGGGGAGAGATTTCGTCGCTGCTGATGATGCGCGCGTTTCCGAGCAGGTAGCTGCAGGCGTACACTCGTCTGCCATGCCCACCGCGCCGATCGTCCAACTGCAGAACGTCGCCGTCAGGTATGGTCGCGTCCCGGTTCTATCGGGCGTTGACCTCGAAGTTCCTGCTGGCGAAGCAGTTGGAATCGTTGGTCCCAACGGTTCCGGCAAGTCGACCTTGCTGCGAGTGCTGGCCACGCTTCTTCGGCCAACCGAGGGCACTATCACAGCCTTCGGCGATCAGATGGGTGACGAAACCGCGTTTGCCATCCGCAGGCGCATTGCTCTCATCGGACACCAGCCGGCTCTGTATCCGCAGCTCACACTGAGAGAGAACCTGGCCTTCGTCGCCAGACTCTCCGGCCATGCGGAGGACCGGGTCGATGAGATGCTGGAGATCGTCGGTCTCGCCGGCGCCGTAGACCGGCGAGCCGAGCAGTCATCCCACGGCATGCAGAGACGGGTTGAGTTCGCCAGGGTCATTCTGACCCGGCCCGACTTGCTCCTCTTGGACGAAGCCCATGCCGGACTCGATCGTGAGGCCGGCATGCTCGTCGATGCCGTCGTCGACAATGTGCGTGCCCGCGGGGGAGCTGCCGTTTTCGTCTCCCATGAACTCGACCGGATGATGCCTCTCGTGCAGGCGACGTATGAGCTGGTCGGCGGAACCGTCGTACCAGGGGGCACCCCATGAAGCGGCTCAGCTTCTGGAGTCAGGCATATGAGATCGGGCTGAAGGACCTTCGTATCGAAGGCCGGTCCGGTGAGGTGTTGAACATCACGATTCCGTTCGGAGCGGTCGCGCTGCTGCTGATTCCGCTCTCGATCGGAGCCGACCGTCCTCTCCTGGCCACGATCGGTCCGGGGATGTTCTGGGTCGTGACCCTGCTGTTCGGCATGCTGGTGACGTTCCGGCAGTCCGCCACCGAGACCGTTGCCAATCGCGAAATGATGGTGCTGCTGGGAGTCGATCCTGCTGCTCAGTTTGCCGGACGGGTCACCACCAGCTTCCTGCTGCTGCTCGTCTTCGAAGGGGTGCTGGCGCCGCTGACCATCATCCTCTACAACCCCGATCCGGTTTCCGGAGTCGGCGTATTGGTCTTGGTCCTGGTCCTACTGGCGATCGGACTCGCCCTGATCGGAACGCTGGCCTCGGGCATTACCGCGGGTTTGCGGTCTCGCAACACGCTCGCTCCACTGCTGGTCGCCCCCCTGGCGCTCCCTCTCCTCGTGGGTGCTTCTCAGACGTATGAGGCGTTGGGCCAGGAGTCAAGTATTCTCAGTCCCATTCTTCTGCTGGTTGTCGTCGTACTCGGCCTGGCAGTGGTGGGTGTTCTAACCGCCCGTTTCCTCGAGGAGGCCGCACGTTGAATAGACATACAATCCTGGGAGGCGCCGCGCTGGTGGCGATCCTGGTCGGGTACTTCCTGGGTGCCCAGGCTCCGCTCGACGCGCTGCAAGAGGAATACACCCGGATCATGTACGTCCATGTGCCCTCCGCCTGGTTGGCCTACCTCGCATTCCTGGTGACGTTGGTCGCCTCCATCCTCTGGTTGGTTCGGCGCAAGCTGGTATTCGATCGTGTGGCCGAGGCGAGCGTTTCCGTTGGTGTGTTCTTCACGGGACTGGCTCTGATTACGGGCATGATCTGGGGCTATC
>JBLYYS010000321.1:0-12894 GCA_048550235.1 Acidimicrobiia bacterium
GTGGCCGGCCAAAATGATCCACTCGGCTACGACGTAGTCGAGGCATACTGGCTCGGAAACGCCCTCCTGGCCGACGTGACACCCGGGTGCTGGGGAAATCACCTGGCAGATCGCTTCAGTTCACGAAGCGGCGAAGCATTAGGCCGGATCACAGCTGAGGTTGGGTCCGGTGCCGTCCCCAATCATGCCTTCCACGTCTTCGGCGTCTATCCCTGGATCGGGCTGCTACGAAGGGGACTGGGTGTGCCTGAGCCGCTCCGTGTTTTGAATCGCTGCCGTATCCGTTGGGGTACCGTGCTCGGCATCGAGGGCGAGACGGCCACGGTGCACAGCCGACCGCTGGAATGGAACGGCACCACCTTGTTACTCGGAGACGCGATCGCCGAAACCGCTGAATGTGGGGCGGAGGGTGGCCTCGCCGGGACGCTCACCCCGGGAGACACAGTCGCTCTGCACTGGAACTGGATCTGCCAGCGTCTGACTCGGACTCAGGTTGGCTGGCTGACAAGGGTGACCAGGTCCCAACTGAACCTGTTCAACAAGTCGCCCTCGGACGCGCTCGGCTAGCCGCGATCCTACAACTGGGTTTCTGGCCGTATCTGGCGTCACCGACGCTACGCAATCCTGCTCACATCCTTGGATTGATCGACGGACTTCAGCGCCGTCAACTAGGCGTCCCGACTGCGCAGTGCCCCGTGCCTCCTCGTGTTGGCGACCAGCAACGCTCCAACAATCAGCGGCATACCGATCGCCACCGGCAACACACCTTCAGGGTTCAGCGTTCTCGTCATCTCGACGTCGATTGTCACGACATTCGAGGCTGCAAGTTCGGCCGCGTCGGGAGCCAACACGACTCCATAAAGCGAGAAGTTGCCACTCGATATCGGCTGAATATCCCACCGCAACACTTCAATCTCGCCCGGATCAAGACTGGCGACCTCCCGCGTCAGAACTGGGGTCCAGTCTTCGGGATCGACAGATGTCTCGCTTCTCGGGTCGGTGATATCGATGTGCACGGCTATCGGCCCGATCCTGGTATCGGTGTCGTTGTGAACTGTGACATGGATTTCTTCCGTCGATCCGAGGGTCGTTGTGATCGATGCAGGCTCAACTGAAACTCTCATACCGTCCATGTTCTGAGCACTCGGCGGTTGCACGACCAACAAAGCCACAGCGACGGCGCACAGGTGCTTCATCGCGCGCCCCCCAACCGAACGCGAGAACTCAACCGAATCGCAAGAAAGGTCATCACCCCTACGGCAACGACCGGCGAGATCAGCAGATGCCATTGATCCGCCAACGGCTTCTGGTCGATCAGAACCAGACCCGCCAGCTTCAACCCCGCACTCACCGGATTCGAGGCGATGAGGATCGAACCCAACACACCGTTAGCTGTGATTGCCGGCAGCTGGCTTGGCGCCGCCAGTATCAGGAGAATTCCGACGCTGGCGGCCACGCTGACCCGGTTACTCATCGAGAGAGCGCTGATCGCCATACCCATTGCGGTGAGTGCCATACCGACGAGAGATCCAGCCACACCCAGCACAAAGACCGCATCACCGGTCACTCCGGGGCCGTCTGCCAGTGATATCACGTAGGGAACCGCCACGATGATTCCTATCAACCACATCGATGAGGCGGCAGCCATCTTTCCGACCACCAATGCCCGCCGAGGGACCGGAGTGACCAGCAAAGCCTCGAGGGTGTCGCGTTCTCGTTCCCCTGAGATCATGTCCGAACTCACGACCAATGCAGCCAGGGTGCTGAGCCCAATCGCAACCTGCACGACGATTCCAACGGATTCCCGCGCGTCGAGCAGATTGAGCGCCGCGTCCGTTGCAGCTACGTATGACAGCACAGACAACAGCAACACATAGCCGAACAGGACTGTCAGACCTTTGGCACTCAGCCAGAGTGCACGCAGCTCGTGACGAGCGACGACCAGGATGGGAGATGGCGACAGCGCTGGGTGCGAGGTCGCTGACATCAGATGGCATCCGTGAGCTCTAGAAATGCCTCGCTCAGATGGGCACCTTCCAAGGCCACTCCGCGAACTTCAACACCTGCATCCAGCAACACTCCGAGCAGCTGATTCGCGTGTGGCTCTGACTCGACGAGTTCGACGTCAATCACACCAGGCCGAACCTCGACCTCGCGTGCGTGTCGGACTCCGTCGAGGTCTCGCAGGATCGCCACAGATCGCAATGAATCGGTTGTCGATACCGAGATCTGCACAGTACCTCCGACCCCAGCAGCTGCGATCACTTCTGCCACCGTCCCGTCGGCGACGATTCGACCTCGATCGAGGATCGCGATTCGGTCGCACACTCGTTCCACGTCGTCGAGCAAGTGACTGCACAGCACTACGCTCGTCCCACCATCCCTGATGGTGCCGGTGAGGTGGCCAAGAATGTCCTGACGTCCAGCGGGGTCGAGACCCAGCGTCGGTTCGTCGAGGAAGAGAACACGTGGATCGTTCACGAGGGCCCGGGCGATACCCAAGCGCTGCCGCATCCCCCGGCTGAACGTTCCGATCAGTCGGTTGGAGCTGCCACCGAGTCCGAACCTGTCGAGAAGGCCTTTGGCCCGGTCGACCGCTTTGGCATTTGGCAAACCGAATAGCCGGCCATAGAAGCGTAGGTACTCGAAGGCAGTTTCGAATCCGGGATAGCCGTTACTTTCGGGAAGAACACCAATACGCGATCGAAGAACAGACGGGTCTGTCAGGTCCGATCCTGCGACTTGAACACGGCCAGAGGCTGGATCAATGATGGTTGTCAATGCACGAATCACCGAGGTCTTGCCGGCACCGTTCGGCCCAAGGAGGCCGAACACTTCGCCTTCGCGGACATCAAAAGACACGCTATCAACTGCGACCAAGTCACCGTATTTGACAGTCACGTCTTCGCACAGGACAGCAAAAGGGCCAGATTCCATGCCGTCGTGGTCCTCCCGACTCTACAACCGGCGGTTTTCGGCGTCCCCGCGTCTGCCGCCGAGGACTCCCGTCGATTGTACGCCGCGGCAGCGCTCGGTTCTCTGGGAAGTAGCCGCCGGATGCTTCTTCTCATACGTAGAGTGAAATGCAACTGAGCGGGAGGCGCCCCGGTGGTTCGGGGTGTCAAGGAGGCAGCTTCATGCGACGTCTTGACGTGGTTCTGTTACTGATTGTATTGGCGGTCATTGGCTCGGCTTGTGCGGCGGATACAACCCCGCTCACGACCGCTCCGGTTTCGGATGCTGTTCGACTTGCGGCCAGCCAACCAACGCCATCGACAGTGCCTCCCCTGCCCGACGTGGGTATCCCGCGAACCGAGTTCGAGACGTTCAACCACGAGAATTTCGACAACCCCACAGTCATCGACAACCCCTACTTGCCGTTCACGCCGTGGACGAAGCTCGTATATGAAGGTTCGACCAACGAAGGCGAGTACCTCGAACACCGAGTCGAATATCGGGTCACAGACATGACCAAAGTGATCGACGGGATCGAAACGCTTGTCATATGGGCGCTCGACTACAGCGCAGGCGAACTGGCAGAAACAGAACTTGCCTTTTTCGCACAGGACAACGACGGGAACGTGTGGCGAATGGGAGAACACCCCGAGGAGTACGACCAGGGCGCCCTCGTAGACGCCCCGACCTGGCTCGCCGGTTTGGCCGGCGCCTACGCAGGCATAGCGATGCAAGGGGAGTTGACCGAAGGACCTCCGAGCTACTCCCAGGGATGGGCACCGGTGGTCGAATTCAACGACCGGGCACTCATCAGTGGGTTCGTCGAAGAGATCTGTGTGGCGGCGGGATGCTACGAGGACGTCTTGGTCGTCGATGAGTTCAACGACGAGGAACCGGGGGCCTTCCAGCACAAGTACTTCGCGCCGGGAATTGGGAACATAGGCGTCGACTGGAGCGGTACGGACGAAACACACGAGGAACTCGAACTCGTGTCCGTTTCAACGCTGAGCGGCGCCGACCGAACAGTGACGCGCACCGCTGTACTCGAACTCGAAGCTCATGCGTATGAGATCAGCCCGGATGTCTACGGTTTGACCGAACCCATCAACGAGTGAACCGTCACCGGATTTCGCAAGTGACTACTGAACCGCTGTCGATTCAACCGGCTGTTGCAGGCTCCGGTGTGGTTGGGTCGCCTCCCGGCCGCCGATTCTTGGCAAAGCGCAAGTACAAGCTGGGGACGACGAGCAGGTTGAGCAAAGTCGCCGAGATCAATCCACCCAAGATCACTATCGCCATTGGGTTTTCGATCTCTTGACCGGGAATCTCACCGCAGATGATCAGGGGCACCAGCGCTAGGCCGGTTGTCAAGTACGTCATGAGGATTGGCACGAGACGCTCACTGGCTCCTTGAAGGATGAGATCACTCCCGAATGGCACACCCTCCTCGTCTTCGAGGTGCTGGTAGTGACTGATCAACATGATGCCGTTCCTCGCCACAATCCCCAGCACCGTGAAGAACCCGACCAGCGACCCAAGCGAAACCACGCCCCCGGCCATGTAGGCAGCCAGGACTCCCCCGACGAGAGCTATCGGAAGGGTCATGAAGGAGAGCAGCGCCAGTCGACCCGACCCAAAGGAGGCGAGGAGCAAAAGGAAGACACCGATGGCGGCAATGATCGCCGCCATCATCATCCGCCGCGATGCCTCCTGGCGTTCCGTGAACTCGCCGAGGAGTTCGGCTCGGTACTCGGTTGGGAACTCGTATCCCGCCAACTTCTCTTCGAGTTCGTCGACCACCGAGCCGAGGTCGCGGCTGCCGTCCAAATTGGCACCGATGTCAATACTCCTCGACAGATCCTGATGATGGATCTTGTTCGGAACCGCGGCAATGCTCACATCAGCAACATCGCTCAGTGTCACATACTGTCCGCTGGGAGTGTCGAGCAGGAGATTGCGCACGTCGGTGAGGCTGCGGCGAGTCTCTGGTGTACTCCAAAGCTGTACGTCATAGGCTTTGCCATCGAAGAAAATGTCACCAACTTCTTCTCCAGAGATCAATCTGGCTGCAGCACGCCGAACGTCTCCGGGCTTGATACCGAACTCCTTCGCAGCCTCCAGGTCTACTTCCACTCGGACCTGAGGGATGTCCTCCTGGAACTCGACGTGGTTTTCCATCACCCCGGCAACGCTTCCAAGAATCTCATTGACGTCAGACGCCGTGTCTCGCAACACCTGAAGGTCGGGTCCAAAGACACGGATCGTGATCGGCTCAGACGACCCGGTCAGAACCTCGCGGATACGCTCCTTCAAGTACGTCTGGACATCCCGATAAAGGCCCGGGTACCCATCGACGGTTTCTTGAATCGCTGCGACTGTCTCGTCATAATCGACGGCCGGATCAACGCTCACCCAGTTCTCACCGAAATCAATACCGACTACTTCGTCCATCAGCAGGGCCTGCCCGATATGAGATCCGGCATTCCGAACTCCGGGAATGGTCAGTAGCTCACGATTGACTTCCTCCGTGATTCGCACCATTTCGATCTGCCCGGTTCCCGGCTTTGTGAGCCAGTGCATCAAGAAATCGCGTTCTTTGAAATCCGGGAGTAGGGACTGCCCGAGGAGCGGGAACAAGATCACGCCAACCAAAGTCACTCCTGCGACCGATGCATAGGCGGCGCGGGGTCTTTGCACGATGGGCTCGAGAATCCGGAGATACCCGCGCTTGAGGATCGGCACAACCGGGGATTCGCGATGTTGGAGAGACTTCGGATTCCGGAAGAAGATCAGGCTGAGGGCCGGAGTCACCGTGAGTGCAACAACCATCGATGCGAGTAGCGCCAGCGCATACGAGGTAACAAGTGGTTGGAAAAATGCCCCAGAAAGGCCTGAGAGCACGAATATCGGCGTCACAGCCACGATCTCGATCAAAGTGGCATAGACGATGGCACTGCGCACTTCGAGGGAGGCATCCAGGATCACCCGCGCCGTCGATTGAGAACTGCCCTGTGCCCGGTGTTGCCGGAGGCGGCGCACAACGTTTTCTATATCGATGATGGCGTCGTCAACGATATCCCCGAGGGCAATCACCATCCCCGCCAGAATCATCGTGTTGATAGTCGCTCCACGCAGATGGAGAACCAGGCCTGCAGCAACGAGCGACAGCGGAATGGCGACCACACTGATGAGCGCCGTCCTCCACTCATAGAGGAAAAGGCTCAGCATCAGGATCATCAGTATTGCGCCGAAGAGCATCGCGGTAGACAAATTGCTGATGGAGTCTTCGATGAAGGTCGCGGGCCGGAAGATCTCGGCATCAATCGCAATGCCGGGGAGCCCGGGTTCGAGTTCGGCGAGGGCATCCTCGACTCCGCGGGTCACCTCGAGAGTATTCGCCCACGGAAGCTTCTCCACGATGAGCATGAGCCCCGGCCCATCGTTGATAACAGCATCACCGTTGAGTAGTTGGTGATCTCGCACCAGCTCGGCAACATCGCCCAACGCCAGTGTCTCACCGGTGGTCGTCTGTACCGGCACTGTTGCGAGATCCTCAGCGGTGACGATCGGCGCGACGTGTCGGATGCTCAGCCGCTGGTCCCCCGACTCGACCCACCCTCCCCTACCGATGATGTGTCCCTCCGAGAACTGGTAGAGGCCGGCGGCGAGCGCATCCGACGCGCTCGTAGCGACGGTCTCGAGAGCCACAGAGTTGGCTCTGAGTCGCTCGGGGTCTACCTGCACCTGCAGCATTTCGAGGCGCTCGCCCCAGATTGGGACATTGGCAACTCCCGGCACCTGCAACAGGCGGGTCCGGATCGTCCAATACGAAATCATCGACATGTCGATCAGATCGAGGTTCGGATCCTCGGTTGTCAACCCGATCTTCATCACGCGACTGGTCGATGAAAGCGGTTGAATCAGCACCGGCGGGCTTGCCCAGGTCGGCAGTGTCGGACCGACCACCGATATCCGTTCGTCGACGAGCTGACGGGCATCGAGTAGATCGGTGCCGCGCTCGAAGATCATCAGGATTGACGACAGTTGCTCAACCGAGTTCGAGCGAATCTCGTCAAGGCCGGGTATCCCGGCCAGCGACTGCTCGAGAGGGATGGTTACAAGGGATTCCACCTCGGATGCGGACAAGCCGAGAGATGGAGTCTGAACCTCGACCCGTGGTGGGGCGAACTCGGGAAAGACGTCGAGCTCGGTGTCCTGCAGTTGCTGAACGCCGAAGAACATGAGCCCGGCGGCCATCGACATAATGATGAACCGGTACCTGAGGCTTGAAGCGATTACCCAACGCAGCATGGCTACTTCCCTATCCCGAACTCGGCGCCATAGAGCTCCGGAACTCCGGTTACCACAACCTGGGTGCCGGCCGGCGGGCCATCGGCGAAGTAGGCCTGGAAGTCGTCCTCAACGACCTTGGTGATCTCGTGCCTCAGGTAGACGAGGGGTTCTGGATTCGTGTAGACCCAGTGTGAACCATCGGGAGTGATTATGAGCGCCGCGCTCGGCACAACCAGTCCGCCGTCGGGTGCGGTCGCTACCTCTGCAAGCTGGATATCCAACCTTTCGGCAGCCGACTCGGTGAGTGTCAGCTTCAGCAGATCGCTACCAGACACCTCCTCGAGATAGACCGGCTTCGGTTTCGCCGGCGCCTCGTCTGATCCCGGAAGGGCGCCGAGAACAACGATCATCGCAATTGCGGATACACCGGCAACGCCGGCCCCGAGTCGCCCGTTCATGTCATTCACCCCCCATTGCTGCATCTCTCAGTTCGCCCTCAAAGAGGTCGTGGGCCGTCCTGTCTGGATCCTCGATGTATCCCCACCTCAGGTAAGCGGCAGGAAGCACAAACAGCAGCAGAAGGCTCGTCGATATCAAGCCTCCGAGAATGACGATGGCCATAGGACCTACGATCTCGAGACCGGCGAATCCACCAGCAACAGCCAACGGAACGAAAACGGCAGCCAGGGCGAGAATTGGCCCAAAGGTCGGCAACAGGACTTCACTCGTCCCGCCGGCAATCAGCTCGACGCCGAAAGCCTCTCCGTCGGCCTCCCTGTCCTCGTAGCGCCGGATCAGAAGGACTGTCCCTCGTGTGGCGAGAGCAATGATTGCAATGATTCCGACCACCGACCCGAGCGAGGCCTCGGCACCACTGATGACGATGACGACGACGCCCCCGGCGACGGCCAGAGGCAGAGAAATGAACACCATGAGCGCCAAGCGCCAGCTACTGAATGCGGCCTGGAGAAAGATGAAGATGCCGATCAACGCTGCCACGACTACTGAGATCACCCTGGATTGAGCGGCACGCTCGTCGGCGTAGCCACCCAGGAGTCGGGCGTGGTATTCGATCGGGAACGAAAGGCCGGCCAATGCAGAGTCAATGTCAGCTGCGACGTCTTCGATGGCGCGGTCGCCTGTTGAAGCGACCACATCGAGGAATGACTCGACCGCTTCATGTCGAATCACAGTCGCGTTCGGAACAACCTCCACATCAGCGAGGTCACCGAGCGCCACATTCGCTCCGGTCGGTGTCGGCACCATCAGGGCTCTTACGTCGTCGACGGTCTGGCGGATGGCCGGAGCCCCCCAAACGACGACGTCGAAGACCTTCTGCTCCTCGAAAAGGTTGCCGACAACTATTCCGGCTACCAGAGTTGCTGCTCGGCGCCGCACATCACCGGGTTTGAGCCCGGCAGCCTGCACACGATCGAGGTCGACATCGATTTCGATCGTCGGCTCTTCAGCAGGAAGGTCCATCCCGGCCGTGCGCACGCCTTCGACGGCCTCGACCACGCCAAGTACCTGACCGGCCGCTGAACGCAGGACATCCGGATCGCTTCCGTATACCCGGACCACCAACTCATCGGCTGATCGATCAAGAATCTCAGTGACTCGCTGCTCCGAATAGGTCGTCACCGAGACCGCCACGTCGGGCAGCCCCGCAACCGAGGCCTCGATACGGTCGAGAGTCGCCGTATAGCTCGCGCTATCGTCCATCTTCGCCCAGATTTCGGCCGAGTTGACATTGACGACCTGATCTGACGTTATCGCCCTCCCGACATGGGCCGAAACATTGGCGACGCCCTCCAGCGCGCCCACATCAAACACTGCTTGTGCAGCGATTTCGTCCATCCGAGCAAGCGATGTCCCCGGAGGCGCATCCAGTTGCACAAGAACATCGCGCTGCTTGAGTTCTGGCCTGAAGTTCTGGTCGATGAACGGGAGCGCAATTACCGCGGCACCGACGAAAACGGTGAAGACAATGACTGCTACCCCGAACTTCTCGGTCAATCCCGATGCTCGATTGGTATACCATTCGCCAATCCAACTCATCAGACCGGCCTGCGGCTTCTCCGCTGAAGTCTTGGAGAGGATCGCACTCAGAGCCGGCGTCACCGTGAGAGAGACCAGAAGAGCCGCCGCTATGGCCAATAGATACGCCGTCGCGATCGGCGGGAGAAACGATCCGCCCTCACCCTCGAGGAAGTAGAAGGTTGCCACGGCGGCCCCGGCGATAACCGCCGAGTAGAGAAGCGGGCTCCTCGTCCGGAGCGTTGCACTTCGAACTGCCGACGGACCCGTCAACGCACTCTGACTGGCTGCCGCAGTCTGACCCCAGGCTCCGACGATTGAATCGTCCACGATCACCACCAGCGCCATCACGAAGCCTGCCAGGATCATCACGTTCACAGTGACCCCCGCCAGGTACAAGACAAGGCCTCCAGCAACCAACGACGTCGCGATCGAGGCAATAGCGATGAAAACCGATCGCCAATTCCGGAACAGAGCGACCAGGACAAGTACCAGCAGGACGGCACTGATCACGAGTGCCAGCGCCAGATTGTTGAAAGCCGTCGCCACGTAATCGGCCGGGCGATATATCGAGCTGTCGATGTCCACACCTGGAAGGCCGGGGCTCAGTGCTCGCAGTGCTTCGTCGATGTCGGCAGTCACCTCTGGCGTGTTCGCATCCGGGAACTTCTCGATCACGAGTAGGACACAGGGTCCGGAGCTACAACGGGCATCTCCGATTAGCGGCTGATGCCCTGTGACGATCTCAGTGACCTCACCGAGGGTAAGCGGACGTCCGTCGACGTAGACGGCTTCACCCTCATCACCCTCAACGGTGACCTGAGCCAGTTCTTCGGGGGTTGAGATAGCTTGCTCATGGAAAACGTGAAGGCGTTGATTCACGGTGTCGATGAAGCCACCCGTTCCCGGACTGGACGCTTCGAGGAAGGTGAGCGGAGAGACTTCGAGCGCGTTTCCTGCGGTGCGAATCACTTGGCTGAGCGTCACGTCCTGAGCATCGAGACGAGCCGGATCCACGAGAACCTGCAGTTGGCGGTCTCGGAATCCCCAAATTGAGATGTTGGCCACTCCCTTCACGCCGAGCAGTCGAGGTACGACCACCCACCTTGCCAACACTGAAGTCTCGATCGGTGTCAGCTCGGCAGATGCCATTGAGACCATCGCCACGCGACCCGTCGACGAAAGCGGCTGAATCATCTGTGGTGGCTCAGCGACCTGCGGCAGTCCGGCCGCCTGGGCGAGGCGTTCGGCTACTACTTGACGCGCATCCAGTAGTTCGGTGCCCGGCTGGAAAGTCATCACCACCGAGGAGAGACCGGGAAGCGACACCGATTCAATGCTCTCCAAGAACGCAACTCCGCTCAGCAGATCCTGCTCGAGGGGAATGGTCATGAGCCGTTCGACCTCACCGGCGGAGAGACCGAGAGCCTCTGTCTGAACCTCGACCGTTACCGGGCTGAACTCCGGCAGAATGTCCTTCTTGACCTCATCGAGTTGGACAATTCCGAACACGAGTAATCCTGCAGCCAGCACAACGATGATCCTGCGGAACTTCAGACTCGACTCGACTAACCACCGCATCATCAGGGATTACCTCCGCTCTCTGCATGGAACCGATCGAAGGCGATGAAGAACGGGAGAGGGGGGGGTTGGCCCACGGTTGCCATCTCCGCGAAACAGCAGGCGCGAAACGCCGGCGCACCCAACCGGATGCCGACCATAAGAGCACAAGCCTCCCATGTGGTCCCCTATCCCAAGTTGCCCCAACTTTCGCAGTCGGGAATCCTTCAGCCTGTTGAAGAACCTAATGGACAAAGACGACCGCTGTGAGTGCAAGTATCGAAAGTTCACAGAAACGTGTGAATTCGGCGGGAGCCGCAACGTCTTGTCAGGCAGTATTGATCTCACCGCAGTAGGCGACACCGCGCTGAAACCCGACCTTCGTTGCCTTCAGGCTCGAAATCGGTCGACTGGTTCCAATCGGATTCCGGCAGCGACGACGGCCTCCGACACAGCTTCGCTCGGGACTGTCAGATCGAGAGGCTCCAAAGCCACCCACGGATCGGCTTCAAACCGCTTTTCGACCGACCGCAGCCCAATCTGATCAGGGTCGACCGTGTTGACCTCGTCCCATGCCAAAGGCACCGCAGCCGGCGCTCCCGTGCGCGCTCGGAGCGACCAGGGAACCACCGAGGTCGACAGCGGCGCATTGCGCAGCCAGTCGACGAAGACTCGGTCACCCCTTTCTGCCTTCCTGAATGCGAGGGTCATTAGCTCCGGGTGAGCTGCGGCAGCGAGAGCGGCCGTTCCCCTCGCTACCGCCGCCGCGACGTCGTGTCCGACGGCTCGGGTTAGTGGCGTCCGTAGGTGATATCCCTTTGAACCGGACGTCATCACCACCGTTGGAATGCCGAATTGCTCGAGCAACTCTCGCAGAGCGTGCGCAGCTCCGCGAACCAACTCAACCCGGCCTTCCGGTGGATCGAGATCCCAGATGATCCAGTCGGGATGCAGCATGTCATCCACGGTGGCCGGCGGAACATGGAATGTGACGACACCGAGATTGGCGAAGAACGCAATCCCTTCGGCCGACTCGATATACGGGTAGGTAGTCACTCCGCCATCCCCCCTCGAAACGAGGTGCCGACCGATAAGGTCGGCCGGATAGTGTTCGGGAGCGTTCTTCTGCATGAAACCGCGGCTATCCAAACCTTTTGGGTAGCGCTCCACTGTGAGAGGGCGGCGCGCCAAGAAGGGCTCCATTCGCGGGGCGACCTTGGCGTAGTAGCTGAAGACCTCACCCTTGGTGATCGCGTCGTCGGGGAATACGACCCGATCCGCGTTGGTCACATCCACGGCAGGACACCAGCCAGGAGTGAGAGAGGCACGGCGCTAGCTCGCGGGACTTAAGACGGCAGCCAGCCGCGGAAGGAAGAACAGCCAACCTTCGAGATGGCTGTTGCGTTCCTCCGCCTCCTCGGGTCCGTAGTCGCCGTGATTGAGGGTCAATCTGGCGCCGGCAGCGTCTGCTTCGATTCGAATGCTCACGGTTCTGACCGGCGTATCCGGCTCGTGGTCCCAGGACCAGGTGAATGCGACGACTCGATTCGGGACGAGGTCCGTATATCGTCCGCGCATCGTCCACCCCATGGTCGGCCACCTCACGATCAGCCGACCGTCCACTAACGGGTCCGCCTCAGCCTCGTCCGCCCACCATCGACAGATCCGATCCGGATCTACGAACGACCAATAGATATCCTCGGAATTCGCGCCCTGCAAGATCCCGCTCAGTTGGAGTTGGCGGGCGCTGGACTCAGACGTCTCGACGAAGGCGGCCATGAGAAAAGGCTAGCCAGGAAGGCCGCCAACTCATTGAGGTTTGGAACCGACCGCTTCGCTGCTGCGTCACTTATCCCAACGCAGTTCAAGTATTGAGCACAGAACGGAGACGGCGTTCTCCCTCGCCCCTAACGAACCACCACCAACCAACGACAAGGGCTCCGCCGCCAAAGGCGACAAGCGTTCCCAAATAACCGATCACCCAAACGTCGCCGTGGTCTGACAACACCGGTAATCCGAGGAGTAGGCCAAACAAGAACGCGGCGACAC
>JBLYYS010000322.1:0-6859 GCA_048550235.1 Acidimicrobiia bacterium
CACGATGAGTGGGCGACGATGCGCGCGAATACGCCGATGACCCTCGATGAGGACGATCTGGCCAGGCTGCGGGGTATCAACGAGGAAATCTCCCTCGATGAGGTAGCCCAGATCTACCTTCCGCTCTCGCGACTCCTCAACCTGTATGTAGCTGCATCGCAACAGCTCTACAAGGTGACGGACACGTTCCTCGGACAACCGGCCGAGCGGGTTCCCTACGTCATTGGTGTGGCCGGCAGTGTCGCGGTCGGAAAATCTACGGTGGCCCGCGTGTTGCAGGCGTTGCTGGCTCGTTGGCCCGACCATCCCAAAGTGGATCTCGTGACCACCGACGGGTTCCTGCATCCGAATGCCTATCTCGAGGAACACGGCCTGATGGACCGAAAGGGATTCCCCGAAAGCTACGACGTTCGACGGTTGGTTCGATTCATGGCTGCCGTCAAGGCGGGCCACCGCAACGTTCCGGTTCCCGTCTACTCCCACCTGGCCTACGACGTGGTTCCCGGCCAAGAGCGGGTCACCGATCAACCCGACATCCTGATAGTCGAGGGCCTGAACGTGCTCCAGACCGGACATGGTGCAGCCACTCGTGCCAAGGTTTTCGTATCGGACTTCTTCGACTTCTCCATCTATATGGACGCCGATGAGGAGGATGTCGTGCAGTGGTATGTCGACCGGTTCCTGACGCTGCGCGACACCGTCTTTCAAAACGCCGACTCGTACTTTCATCGGTATGCAAGCCTCAACGAACAGGAAGCAGTCGACACCGCCAAGGACATCTGGTTGAGGATCAACGGACCGAACCTCCGCGAGAACATCCTCCCGACGCGAGAACGGGCCCACCTGATCATTGAGAAGGATGAAGACCACACGGTGAGAAAGGTACGGCTACGGAGGATCTGAGCAGCGGCTTCGCCGCAAGCTGCCACTACCTACTACCTACTACCTACTACCTACTACCTACTACCTACTACCCAGGTTCTCATGCCGATCACCGCCTCACATCTCAGGCAACTCCTCGAGCGCTTCGATCCGTCCGATCGGGAGCAGCAGTCCTACCTCCGTCAAATGTTCGATCTGGTTGACATCGATGGAGATCCCGCGGATCGGTACCTATTCGACCCGGGGCATTTCACCGCCAGCGGATTCGTCGCTTCGCCGAACGGAACGGACGTACTCCTCATTCATCATCAGAAGATCGGAAAGTGGTTGCAGCCCGGTGGTCACATCGAACCCGATGACCTCTCTCTGGAACATGCCATTCGCCGGGAAGTTGAAGAGGAAACCGGGTTGGTCGAAATGGAGTCTTTGGGTCTCCTCGATATCGACATCCACCAGTTCCCGGCCCGCGGCGATGATCCGGCCCACCTGCATTTCGACGTGCGTTTCGGATTTCGGGCGACCTCGGGATTGGTCGAGGCCGGTGACGGCACCAACGAAGTCCGCTGGATCCCTTTCGGCGACGTCGCCCGCTGGAACCCAGAACTGAGCGTTACTCGCCCGAGCGCCGCACTCTCCGAGTTGGTCGAAACGGCGAACAGCTAACGGCTAATGGCCAAAGGCCAAGGGCTGCGGGATGGCCGAACAGCCATCCCGCACTGTTACCCTCCGACCCCATGCTTGATCGTGTGATGCGGGCCGCCAGGCTCGACAAGAGGCTGTACACCGAATTGTTCTTCGACGCCGCCGCTACCGGTGACGCCGTGCTCCTCGTGGCAGGCATCTACGGCGCGCTCTACCTCGCACTGGTCATCGGCGCCGACCTCACGTTCGGCGTCGTCGGGTTCATCGGGATCTTGCTGAGTGGGCTGATCGGGTGGCTGATCGTTTCCGGCGGCTTGTGGCTGGCGGGAACAAAGCTGTTCGAGGGCTCGGCCAGGGGAGCGACCGTCGTTCGACTCACCGGGTTCAGTCATGTACCACTTGGTGTCCTAGTGCTGGCGCCATTCGTGGGTTCGGTCCTCTCCGACGTCGTTGTGGCGGCAGCTCTGATCTGGTTCGTGGCGGCGATCGGCGCCGCCGCCAGGGTCCTCTTTGATTTCGATACCCAGAAGTCGATTTCGAGCGCGCTGCTGGCGGTGGCGCTGTGGTGGGTCGTGCAACTGATCGGAATAGGCGACGGCTTGACCTCGCTGCTTCGATTCTTCTGACGTGTCCGTCTATCGAATAGACCTTGCGTATGACGGCTCCGGCTTTCGGGGTTACGCCGTCCAGCCGAACGTCCGGACGGTGCAGGCCGAGTTGGAGCGGGGTTTGCGATATCGAATCCCAGGGGTAGACACGGTGGTCGCCGGTCGGACCGATGCCGGAGTGCACGCACATGGGCAAGTCGTCAGCTTCGAGACGGACCAACCGGTGGATACGGTTCGTCTACAACGGTCATTGAACAAGATGCTCAACCCTGAGATCGCCATCAAGAGCATCACGGCGGCTCCGGATGACTTCAACGCCAGGTTCTCGGCCATATCCCGCACCTACAAATATCGGATAGATCGGGGCGACGTCATGGATCCACGCTGGAGGCATTACGCCTGGCGGGTGGGATACCTTCTGGATCTGGAGAAGATGGTGGCAGCTTCGCAGCACTTCCTCGGGACCCACGACTTCACCTCCTTCTGCCGGTTGGCGGCACGACGGTCACCCGTTCGGGAGGTGCGCTCCGTGGAATGGCGCGAGATCGACCAAGGGATCCTGGAATTCGAGGTCACTGCGTCCTCCTTCTGTCATCAGCAAGTGCGATCGCTCGTCGCCATTTGTGTAGACGTAGGGCGGGGCCGGGTGGCGCCCGACTCAATCCCCACAATGCTGAAGGCTAAGGACCGATCGTTGGCCAGCGGCGCCGCCCCGGCCCACGGACTGACGCTGTGGAAGGTGGGCTACGGCGACGTCGCGAGTGGCTAGTCGCGAGTCGCGACCCGCGAACTCCTCGGAATGAGCCGGCGGTCCCCGGCGTTGTCTTGGGCACATGTATCGGCCCGCACACCTGTTCCGTGCCTTGTTGCTGCAACCGGAGGCTTATCGCCGGGTAGCGGCTCGCCGGCATGGATCTGATGTCTCATCGGTTCTTTTCATCCTCATCGTCTACGGCCTGCTGGCCGGATGGGCGATGTGGCTCGATCGCGCCTCGGGGGCCGGTTTCGAAACCGCTGCCGCTTTCGCAATCTGGGGGCTGCTGAGGTGGGTGCTCTTAGCTCTGCTTCTTTGGTTCGTAGGTATTCACGGTTTCGAGGGAGAAGGCAGTCTCGGGGAGGTGTTTCGAGCAACGGCGTTGGCTCATGTCCCGTTGCTGGTTCAGATCATGCCGCTCGAAGTTCGTTTCGCCAACGTAGTGGCGGCGACCTGGTTCATCCTCGCCCTCGTCGTCGCCGCCCAGGCTGTCCTCGGGCTGTCGATCCGCCGGGCAGCCGGAACGGGGGTCATGGCCGCGGCCGGCCTCTTGATCGTCTCGAATGTATTCCTGATCCCGGTGGCGATCTTCGGGGTGGTCTAGGCGGTCGGTTGAGTGGCTCGGCCGATCGTTCCCGCTTCTCCGCCGGGCTCGCTGCGGCCATGAGCGCGCCAACTGGTGGGGAGCTAGCCGATGACACGTTTCTTGATGGCGCCGAGGTTGAGCGTCCAGCCGAGTCCGATGGCCTTGTTCGTGATCATCGGTCCATCCGGGTTCCAGTAGGCGTCGCGTAGCCGCTCGGCGGTCGGCCGTCGGAAGTCGTAGGGCATGAAACCGGCCACGGTTCCCTGCCAGGTTCGCTCCTCGGCAGGCTTGCGAAGTTGTTGGATGACGGCGATCGCTCCAAGTATGAGGAGGGCGATCCTCCAGAGATCCTTTGGACTCAGGCGCTTCTTCTGCTGCGGTGTCTTGTTTTGTCCCATGTTGCCGAGGCTACCCCTTCCGCCGCGACCTGCTGAGGGAAACGTCCTGCTGTTGCCGGCAGCTCCTGCAGGAAGCGGGGGCCCGGTGCTTGGCATGAGGAATGGTGGCCGGATAGTCGATGCTCCGGTACTCTCACCCGCCGATGCTGAGCTTGCCGATCGCCCTCATCCCCAGCCAACCGGAACCGCCGGTGGTGAACCGCCGGAGGGGCCGGCGTCCGTGGCGGTTGAGTTTGCGGGCTCTCGCCAATCCAACCGAGAGGTCGGTGCAAGACACCCTCCGGCTGACTTACCTGGCTGCCCGACCTTTCCGGGAGGGCTTGGATGGAAGATCAGCGCAACGATCGGCGCGAGCCATCCGGGACCTAGTCGGCGTTGCCGCAGTGGCGATCACCGATGCCGACGAGGTCCTTGCATACAGCGGTGCGGGTCACCGTCACCATGGAGTCGGCGATCTCGCCGTTTTCGAGGTCGGAAACGCAGCAATGCAGAGCAGGGGATCTCGCGCCTCTCGGTCCGGTCTCGTGTGCGATCGGGCAGACTGTCCGATCGGCGAGACGGTGGCGGTCCCGCTCACAGTTGGTTCGGAGGTTCTTGGCAGCCTGATCCTCTTGCGGCGCAAAGGGCAGTCGGTGACTCTGGGACTGCTCAGAGCGGCGAAGGAACTGGCGCGGCAGCTTGCCAACCAGCTGGCTCTCGCTGAAGGTGACATCACCCGCGAAGAGCTGTCGCGGGCACGCACGGTGGCATTGCGCGCCCAGATCAGCCCGCACTTCGCCTACAACACGTTGACCGCCATCGGCAGCATGGTGCGAAGAGATGCCGATCGGGCGCGAGAGTTACTGATCCAGTTTGCCGAATTCTCGCGCTACATCCTCCGCAACGATCGTGTCAATACGACCCTTTCCGACGAGCTGCGCAACGTCCACACCTACCTCGAGCTGCAACGCGCCCGCCACGGGGATCGCCTCGAAGTGGTGTTTCGCGTCGATCCGGAGGTCCTGTCGATCACGATCCCGATGTTGCTGCTGCAACCCCTCGTGGAAAACGCTGTGCAGCACGGCCTCGAACGCCGCGAAGGCGTCGGTCTGGTCACCATCGAGGCAGAAGACCGTGACGACGATGTGTTCGTGTCGGTGTCGGACAACGGGGTCGGCATGGACGCGGAGACAGTCGCCAGGATCACTTCCAACACCGAGGAACCGGGGGAGGGTTCGGTGGGGCTGGCCAACATCCAGGAACGGTTGCGATCCACCTACGGCGACCACTACCGGCTCAACATCGAGTCCGAACCCGGCGAGGGAAGCCGGGTATCGATGCTCGTCCCGAAGTATCGTGCCGGGGTGATTCATCCGTGACTTTCTCCAGGGTTCTGGTCGTCGACGACGAACAGCACGCGCGCGACGATCTCGCCTACCTGCTGGAAGCTGCCGGGGCGGCGGAGGAGATCGAGACTGCCGCCAATGCCACGGAGGCCCTGGTCATGCTTCAGGAGGCCCCGGCGGATGTCGTCTTCCTGGATATTCGAATGCCCGGTCTCGACGGTATCCAGCTGGCCAAGACCCTCGGACAGTTCACCGATCCACCTGCGGTGGTGTTCGTCAGCGCACACGAAGAGCACGCCGTCGAAGCCTTCGCGATCGACGCAACGGACTATCTCCTGAAGCCCGTATCGACTGAACGGCTGGCGGCCACACTCGCGCGTTTGCAGAGCCGCGCCTCGGAGCAAGGTCGGGATCGCTCTGGATCTCCCAATGTGGAACGGACCGACGACGACGGCCTTCCGTTTGTTGCCGTCGAGGTCGCCGGTAAGACCCGACTGATCGACCGCGGCGAGATTCGCTACGTGGAGTCGGAAGGCGACTACGTCCGACTTCACACTTTCAAGGATGCATATCTAGTGCGGCGTTCGCTTTCGTCACTGGCCGAGCGGTGGGCGTCGGATGGCTTCGTTCGAGTTCATCGAAGCTATCTGGTCAATCTGCGTCACGTCATCGAGATTCAGCCCTACTTCAATCAGACGCTCATAGTCAGACTCAACGACTCTGGTGAGACGAAGATCCCGGTCAGTCGTCGGAGGGCCCGCCAGCTGAGGGAACGGCTCGGCCTTGGCACCACCGGCCGATGAGGGACGACCGCGATACGGCCCTCGATGAGGTCTATCTGCGCACCGTTCTGCGGGTCAACCTGACCACCTCGCTTCTCCATTTCGGTCTCTTTGTATTGGTGATCCTCGGCGGGCCGCTTGTCTTCTGGCTGTTTCCTTCGCTCAGCACGACCTACATCTGGTCGCTGCCGCTGCCTTGGTTCTATCTGGGTCTGGCCGGTTTCCCGACGTTGGTGGTAATTGCCTGGCGATATCTGCGCGACGTCGAAGAAGACGAAGACGATTTCTCCGATCTGGTGGACTTGCCGTGACCTGGACGATCGTCTTCGTGGGGGTGGTGGTGGTTGCCACCTTCACGATCGGGCTGGTGGGAATCCGTATCGCACGAACGACCTCAGATTTCTTCGTCGCCACCCGGGCCGTCGGTTCGATCTGGAATGCATCTGCGATCTCGGGCGAGTACCTCTCGGCGGCGTCCTTCCTCGGCATCGCCGGGTTGGTGATGAAGTACGGGGCGCAGGCAATGTGGTTCCCCCTCGGTTACGCCGCCGGCTACGTCACCTTGTTGCTTTTCGTCGCGGCTCCGTTGCGCCGCTTCGGCGCCTATACGATTCCGGACTTCGCCGAGGGCCGGTTTGCCAGTCGGCGGCTGCGCCACATCGCGGCGGTGATGGTTCTGGTCATCGGCTGGTTCTACCTGGTGCCGCAGATGAAGGGAGCCGGCGTGACTCTCGAGCTGCTGGCCGGCGTCCCTTATTGGGTGGGGGTGGTCACCGTCGGCTTGCTGGTGATTGCCGCGGTTGCCTTTGGCGGCATGAAGGGCATTACCTATGTTCAAGCGTTTCACTTCTGGACCAAGCTGCTGGCGATCTCGTTCCCGGC
>JBLYYS010000323.1:0-6660 GCA_048550235.1 Acidimicrobiia bacterium
CTCGTCGGAGGATTCGTTCTCTTCGCTCACACGGGAGGGACTCGCAGTTTCTTCATGCCATGGTATCTGGTCCTGGTGGCGGTCTATCCCGTCGTCATTCCCGAGCCGTACAGACGTCTACTCCCTGCAGCGGCGGCCGGCGCATTCGCTCTGTTGATACCTTTCACAGACCCTCCGGCGCCACCGGAACTCGTGCCTACCCGGGTATTCATCATCCTGCTCATCGGCTACCTGACACTCAGCCTCGCCGATCGGTCAGACAAAGCCGAGGAAGATGCAGCCCGCCGGCTTCGCTACGAACAGGCTGTTGCGGAAGCCACCCGACTGCTGAACGAGGGAGATCGTCAAGATGCGATCCAAGACGCACTGAACGCGCTGCGCGATGGCACGGACTCGCGGTCGGTCTTCGTCGAGCGCAACAAGGAGACACCGGAGGGGATCAGTACAACCGTGGTCTTCGAGTCCAAGCGCCCCGACGTCGAACCGCCCGGGGAAGAGTTCTGGACGGATGTCCCGTGGTCGACAATGCCCATGGCCCGCAGTCACCTCGAGGCCGGCCGGCCATTTGCGTTCAAGGTGAAGGATCTCGCGGGGTCGGAACGCCAGAAGTATGAAGAGTCTGGGATCAAGTCCGAGATCGATCTGCCCATCTTCATCAGCGGTCACTGGTACGGACTCATTGGCATCTCTGATGATCTTGTCGAACGCGACTGGGGCCAGGATGACATCGCGCTCCTTCGAGCGGCGGCCTCGGCGATTGGCGCCTTCATCGAGCGAGAAGAGCAGCGCCGGCGACTCGAGGAACTGGCTCAATCACGAGCTGAGAGGATTCAGCTCGAGCAAGCGATCGCCGCCAGCGCACGGATCCTCCTCATGAGCGATGACGAGCGGGCGATCGACGGCACTCTCGAAGCTCTTGGAACGGTGATGCGGGCTCAGAAGGTCTTCGTGGATGAGAATTTCGTAGGTGACGATGGGCGACTGCACGCGAAGGTCACTCATGAGTACATCAGGCCTGAATACGTTTCACTGGTCGACGAAGAGATCTGGTTCGACGAGGAAACCGGGACGATCCAGCACTATGAGTTCTGTTACGACGATTCCCCTGCAATCCGCGACCTGCTGGCGTCGGGCAAGGACGCGATCGTCTACCCGGGCGAGGTGGCAAACGCGCATGATCTGGGGTACGGACAGGGCGAGAAGGCCGAACTCAACATCCCAATCTTCTCCTCAGGGCGGTGGGTTGGGTCCGCCGTATTCCAGGACTACGTCGAAGCCCGAGACTGGGAACCGGATGAGAAGCGTCTACTGCACACCGTTGCGGCCATGATCGGGGCGTTCTGGGAGCGCAACAAATCACGACAACTCCTCGAGGACCTGCTGAAATCCAAGGACGAATTCGTGGCCAGCGTCAGCCACGAGCTTCGAACTCCTCTGACGGCTGTTGTCGGGCTAGCCCAGGAGTTGCGCCACAACGGTCTTGCCTTCGGTGAGGATGAAGCTCGAGAACTGATCGGTCTGATCGCAGACCAGAGCGTCGATGTAGCCAACATCGTCGAAGATCTACTCGTCGCAGCACGTGCCGAAACCGGTGCCTTGACGGTCATACCCGGCGAGGTCGACCTACGTAGTGAAGCGAAGGCAATAGTGGCGGCGAAGACGATCCTTCCAGCGAACGGCAAGTCTGTACTCATCGAGGGAGAAGCCAAGGCTGCTTGGGCCGACCCCACCAGAGTCCGCCAGATCCTCCGCAACCTTCTCACCAACGCCGTCCGCTACGGAGGCGACTCGGTTCGCATCACTCTGTCGAGTACGCAGACAACAGCCAGTATCAGTGTTCACGACACCGGAGATCCGATTCCACAGGATGCGCACGACCGGATCTTCAAACCCTATCAGCGGGCACACAGCATTCCTTCCCAACCGGCTTCAGTGGGCCTAGGCCTGTCGGTCTCACTGCAACTCGCCGAACTGATGAACGGCTCGCTCACATATGACCACACAGGTGGCGAGAGCATCTTCACGCTCACCCTGCCAACTGCGCGCAGCCTTTCGGCCGCCGTCTAGAAAGCCGCTTCTGGCGTGAGAAATCCGCCAGAATTGTGTGTTTTCTAACGCCAGAACAAGGGAAGAGGGGCCCGGAGGCCCCTTCCTCCTACTTGACCTTGGCGAGATCGAGCGCGTATGCCAGGAAGACGGTTCGCTGGAAAGGGGAGTTGAAGTTGTTGTCGGCCACAATGATGAGCGGTATCCGCCCATCCTTCATCTTCGGCCCGAAGGCCATTCCCTCCATGTTGTCCAGGTCGTAATCGGCTTCGGTGATGAACGCGACAAGTCTCTTGCTCATGGGTGTGTAGACGGTGTCATCGAGATCGGCTACACCTGACACATCCGTGGCTCCGAGGATTGAAGTCTCGAAGATCTGGATCGTGTTGCCGATGCCCGAGGCGAACGATCGCTCCATCGTGAGGAACGTCCCGAAGTTGTCGATCGCCTGCATCTCGACGAGGCCTTGATCGGCAAAACGACCCGGCTCTTGGAATGGAATTGGCTCGACCAT
Source organism: Acidimicrobiia bacterium (assembly GCA_048550235.1). Lineage (GTDB taxonomy): Bacteria > Actinomycetota > Acidimicrobiia > Spongiisociales > JAHEDJ01 > JAHEDJ01. The sequence goes on from JBLYYS010000323.1 coordinate 2,561, forward strand.
GTAGACATACTCGCTATCGGCAGCGAGGTGGTTCATCTTGTTGCCGTTGACCGAGAACTCGAGCACACGTGCTGGACTACCGTCGTCCAAGGTAGAAGGCAATCCGTCCTGCGTGAGAGCGGCTTCAGTCGCCGCATACAGGAATCGACCATTTGGCGTCGAGGTCAAGCTCTCGAAGGCAAGGTTGAGGTAGACACCGGAGTCCTGTGGGTCACCTGAAGCGAGGAAGTACTCCGGCAAAGGCAAGGTCATGTTCTCCATGCCGTTCATACCGAACCGCTTGATCCACGGCTGATTCTCGAGATCGCGCTCCGAACCAATGAAGAGGTGCCCCTTCTTCATCATCTCAAAGCCTTCCGGATCCAGTGAATCCAAAACGAATCGATCACCGTTGGCGTCAGTCAGGAAGGTCACGTCGACGAACTCGACATCGCCATCATCGAGATAGCCGTCATCCAGGTCGATGGTGAGCGAATAGAAACGAGCATCGTTCGTCTCGCTCTTGTCATCCGATAGAGCGTGGAATACCCCATTCCATTTGTCGTAGACGATGCCCGAGAGGCCACCGACTTCGGTGTCGTGGAACAGGTATCCGGTTTCGAACTCGGTGGCGCCGATGAACTCCATTTGATCGACCGTCACCTGTCCGTCGGTCGGTGGTTTGGCGACAGCCGGGAGGGCCACCAACCCAAGCAACAGTGCCACCACCACCGTCAGCGCTAAACGATTACGGGTTTGAACGATTCTCATACTCCCTCCAGGTGTACATCACTACGTTCCAAAACTATCTGATGGTGATGGGAGTGCGCGCCGAGAGGGGGACAGATTCCAAAGGCCCAGTCGGACTAGCGCGCACACAGGAGCACGAGCACTTCTGGCGTCAGAAACCCGCCAGAATTGTCCGTTTTCTGACGCCAGAACAAGAAGAAGAGGGGCCCGTAGGCCCCTCTTCTCAGATCAGTACCGATTCCGGGTCACTCGACCGGTTCGGCAACCTCTTCTTCGTCCTTCTGCTCGCCGATCGACGCCAGCCACTCGGCCGGGTTGAGCGGCAGATCATCATCCGGCGAACTCTCAGGGAGATCGCCGAAGATCCCAAGCGCTGAGATCGGATCGGCACCGGGCAATGATGGCTCGATGGCCTGGTACATGCCGGAACCGGTACCTGCCGGAATCAGCTTGCCGATGATCACGTTCTCCTTGAGTCCACGCATGAAGTCCGACTTGCCCATCAGGGAAGCTTCGGTCAACACACGAGTTGTCTCCTGGAACGATGCAGCCGACAACCACGATTCGGTGGCCAAAGACGCCTTGGTGATACCCATCAGCTCGGGCCGGCCCTCGGCAGGTGTCTTCCCGCCTTCGACCAACTCACGGTTGATCTGACGGAACGTCTTGTCGTCGACCAATTCCGCCGGCAAGAACGACGCATCGTGCGGGTTGACCACACGCACCCTGCGAAGCATCTGGCGAACGATCATCTCGATGTGCTTGTCGTGAATGTCCACGCCTTGCGAGCGGTAGACCTCCTGCACCTGATCAACCAGATATTGCTGGGCGGCCCGGACTCCCCGGATCTCCAGGACCTCTTTCGGATCTAGAGGTCCCTCGGTCAACGCGGTTCCCGGTTCGACAACGTCGCCGTTGGCGAAACGAACCCTGGCTCGCCGGGTGATCGGGTATTCGGCTTCGCCATCCTTGGTGGCAACGACAACCCGCCGGCCTTCTTCGTCCTCAACGAGCTTGGCCGCACCGCCAACCTCCGAGAGAACCGCTTTCCCCTTCGGCGTGCGAGCTTCGAAGAGCTCGACCACGCGGGGCAGACCGTGGGTGATGTCCTCACCAGCCACACCACCGGTGTGGAAGGTACGCATCGTCAGCTGGGTGCCGGGCTCACCAATCGACTGAGCGGCCATGATCCCGACCGCTTCGCCGAGTTCGACCTCGCGACCGGTCGCCAGGCTCAGGCCGTAACAATGCCGGCAGACGCCGTGCGGCGCATCGCAAGTGAGTACGGAACGAACGCGGACGCTATCAACGTCCTCAACCGCGCCCTGCAAAGCAAGGAGTTGCTGACGACCGATGACCGTCCCTGCTTTCATCGTGTCGCCGTTGGCATCACGAAGAAGCTTGCCGTCGATCTTCACATCGTCGGCCAGGTAGCGACCGAAGAGGCGCGAACGCAGATTGCGGATCGCCTCCCAGACCATGCCACCGTCGCGCCGGACCTGATGGCGGATCTGCAGCTTGATACCGCGATCCGTTTCACAGTCGTGCTCACGAACGATGACTTCCTGGCTCACGTCGACGAGGCGACGAGTCAGGTAGCCGGAGTCGGCGGTACGAAGCGCCGTGTCGGCCAGACCCTTGCGGGCACCGTGCGTAGAAATGAAGTACTCCAACACGGAAAGGCCCTCACGGAAGTTCGAGATGATCGGCCGGGGAATGATGTCACCCTTCGGGTTGGCCACCAGACCACGCATACCGGCAATCTGCCTCACCTGCATGATGTTTCCACGAGCTCCCGACCGAACCATCATGTCGATCGGATTGAACGGCTCAGACTTGAGGGTCGCCTCCATGGCGTCCTTCACGCTGTCCGTTGCCTCAGTCCAGATCTCGATCAGTTCCTGACGACGCTCGTCGTCGGTGATGACACCCTTCTGGTAGAGCCCGAGCACCTTGTCGGCCCGTTCCTCGTACGAGGACAGAATCTCCGCCTTGTTCGCAGGCGTCTTCACATCCTCGAGACCAATGGTCAAGCCGGCTCTGGTGGCGAAGTGGAACCCAAGTTCCTTAATAGCATCCAGCACTTCCTGAACCTCGGTCTTGCCGTACCGGTCGATGACCTCTTCGATCAGACGGCGCACGTCGGACTTGAAGATCACAGCCTCGATGTAGGGGAAGGTGGCGGGGAAAGCTGTGTTGAGAATGGCACGACCGAGAGTCGTCTCAACCGGCTTGTCGGCAGGAACCGGCTCCGGTGTGATCAGACCCTCGAGGGTACCGATGAAATCACCGTGTAGTCCCTCATCGCCAACAACGCCGGCGCCGAGAATGATCTTGATCGGTGCATGCAACGACAGTTCGCCATTCTCATACGCCATCCTCGCTTCCTCGACCGAAGAGAAGAGGCGGCCGGCACCGAGCGCATCCTCGACACGCTCCGACAGGTAGTAGACGCCAATCACCATGTCTTGGGATGGGGTCACGACCGGCCGGCCCGAGGCGGGCGACAACACGTTGTTCGTGGACAGCATCAACACGCGCGCTTCAGCCTGCGCTTCTGCCGACAGCGGGAGATGCACAGCCATCTGGTCCCCGTCGAAGTCGGCGTTGAACGCCTCGCAGACGAGCGGGTGGATCTGGATAGCCTTGCCTTCGACCAGTTTCGGCTCGAACGCCTGGATGCCTAGGCGGTGCAACGTCGGTGCACGGTTGAGGAGCACCGGGTGTTCTTGGATGACCTCGGCCAACACATCCCAAACCTGGGGACGGCGCCGCTCCACCATCTTCTTGGCCGACTTGATGTTCTGGGCGACCTCGAGATCGACCAAACGCTTCATGACGAACGGCTTGAACAGCTCGAGCGCCATGATCTTGGGAAGGCCACACTGGTTCAGCTTCAACTGTGGACCGACCACGATCACCGAACGACCGGAGTAGTCGACACGCTTTCCAAGCAGATTCTGACGGAAACGCCCTTGCTTGCCCTTGAGCATGTCGGACAGCGACTTCAACGCCCGGTTGCCGGGGCCTGTCACCGCACGGCCACGTCGGCCATTGTCGAACAACGCATCGACAGCTTCCTGGAGCATCCGCTTCTCGTTGTTCACGATGATTTCCGGAGCGCCCAGATCGAGCAGTCGCTTGAGACGGTTGTTGCGGTTGATCACCCGGCGATAGAGATCGTTCAGGTCAGAGGTGGCAAACCGGCCACCATCGAGTTGCACCATCGGACGAAGATCCGGCGGAATGACAGGAATCGTCTCGAGGATCATCGCTTGCGGGTCGTTCTTGCCCTCGAAGAAAGGCTTGACGACCTTGAGACGCTGCGTGGCTCGTTGACGCTTCTGCGCGGAGTTCGAGTCGAGCATCTC
>JBLYYS010000324.1:0-7289 GCA_048550235.1 Acidimicrobiia bacterium
AGCCATGACCGCGTCGTCGTGGCCGAACTCAATCACGGGCAGTATCGGCGCGAGATCGAACGTTTGGCGGGGCCAGACATCGAAGTTGTTGGTATTCACCGGAACGACGGCTCGCTCATCGTGCCACAGGATTTCCTGGAGGAACTGCGATGACGACGACGATCACACCGCTAGGCAGCTACCGCAACGACAGCCCATATCCGTTCTGCCCCGGATGCGGTCACAAGTCGATCCTCGATCACCTCAATGAAGCTCTCATCAGAATGGAGGTGGATCCTGCCAAGACCGTGATCGTCAGTGACATTGGTTGTTCCGGACTCTCGGATCAGTACTTCATCACCAGCGCCTTTCACGGTCTACACGGGCGATCAGTCACGTACGCCACCGGCATCAAGCTGGCGCAACCGGATCTAACGGTGATCGTTGTCATGGGGGATGGAGGAACGGGCATCGGCGGCACTCACCTCCTGAATGCCGCGCGCCGGAACATCGGTGTCACCGTACTGGTCTTCAACAACTTCAACTACGGCATGACCGGCGGGCAGCACTCGGCGACTACACCAGAAGGGGCCGTTACGACGACCACGCCCGGCGGCAACCTGGAACGTCCCCTAGATATCTGCGCGTCGGTGGGCGTGAACGGCGCCGGGTATGTGTGGCGCGGGACCAACTTTGACACCGACCTAACGGAGAGGATCATCGAGGCGATTGAATCGAACTCGTTCGCTTTGCTGGATATCTGGGAGCTGTGCACCGCCTATTACGTCAAGACAAACCAGTTCACCCGGCGGGCGTTGGACGAGACCTTGGAACGGCTCGGTTTCGAGACCGGTGTTTTGTATCGCGATCAACGTCCGGAGTACAGCGTGGCGCTGCGATCAGCTGGAACACATTTGCTCGGTGGGGCGCCAAGTGGGCCGCTGCAAATTCCCGAGGACTATGCGGTCACATTGGACCACCCGTTCCTCATCGAGCTTGCCGGCAGCGCAGGAGGTCGGGTCCGCTCGGCCGCCCGGCTCGGCGCGCTCGCGGCCATTCGAAGCGGCCTCTACGTCACACAGCGGGATGACTACCCGATCACCGTCAAGACCGGACATAGTCTGGCCAAGTTGGTGTTCTCCGAACGACCAATCGACTATGCCACTTCCGCACAACCCGACGCATTGCTCATCTTGACCGACGATGGCTTGAACAAAACCAAAGCTCGTCTGAAGGCATTGCCAATCGACAGTCTCGTCTACACGATTCCGGAGTATGCGGAGCTCGAAACGGAGGCCATCGTTGAGGTGCTGGACCTGTCTGCATTGTCCGACCGTGTGGCGAAGGGCGACCTTGCTCTGGTGATGCTCACGGCTGCTGTTGCTCGGTCTGGTGTATTTCCGGTTGAAGCCCTATTGGCGGCAGCCACTGACGGGCCGTTCGCCGAGACGAATGAGAAGGCGATTCGCCAGGGCTTGCAGCTCAGCGCTCTGTAGACCATTCCCGGGCCCCGGGATGGCGACTCATTAGGCTCGCCCCGTGACATCAGTTCAACTTGCCAGACAACGTGGCTTTGCCTGGATGACCGTCAAGCGGGTCGAGGCTGGAGATCTCCGGTCGGCGGGGGTGTTGATGCTGATCCTCGCGTTCCTCCGTCCGCTGATGCCGTTCGACGCGGGTGTTCTGTGCCCGTTGCGAGCCACGACCGGCGTGCCGTGCCCTCTTTGCGGGATGACCACGAGCGTTACCGCAGCAACTCATTTCGATTTCTCGACCGCGTTGAGTGCCAACCCGGCCGGCGTCATTGCGGTTCTCGTCGCTGTCTACCTACTCATCCGACGGCCTCGCTATGTCGCAGTATCGCTACCGCTGGTCGTGGTAGGGCTCGGCGCTATGTGGATCTTTGAGCTCAATCGATACGGGATCATCTAACAAGGGAGAAGGAATGACGACACCTGCAGCGCCATCTGGCCCTCGGGCCAGCTTCGGAGAGCGTTTGATCGCGGCCATCATCGATGGTGTGGTGGTCGCGTTGGCCACCGGAATCCTCGGACGGATCGGAATCCTCGGTTCGATTGTCGGTTTCGTGGTCAGCTACGGCTATTACGTCTACCTCGAGGGAAGCCCTTCCGGTCAGACCATCGGTAAGAGAGCCATGTCGATCCGGGTAGTTGGGATGCAAACCGGTCAGACCATCGGTTATGCCGGTGCGTTCATCCGCGTCATCGGCAAGATCGTTTCGAGCATCGCCTGTTTGTTGGGATACCTGTGGATGCTGTGGGATCCGGAGAAGCAGACCTGGCACGACAAGTTCGCCGACTCCGTCGTCGTGCCCGTCTCGTCATACCCGGTCAGCAACTGGCCCGGCTGAGCCCTCAATCCGTTCTGGCGTCAGGAACGTCACAATTGTGTCGGGTTTCTGACGCCAGAACGGGTTTGGGTGGGGGTCAGAGGCGGGCGAGGAAACGGGTCTCGTTCACAATTGCGCGCACGTGGCGGCCAGTGGCGATAACCGCGCGGTCGTCGGTCGCCTGCAGGTCGAACTCGACCGTCTTCTCATCAACAGCGACGACGGTCGCTACGGCGGTGACAGCCCCGCCGATCGGGGTTGCTGCGAGATGCTGCATTTCTATGAGGGTTCCAACGCTGGTGTAGCCATCGGGGATGGTCCCCATCAACGCCTCGACTGCTGCAGCTTCCAGCCAAGCAATGAGACGAGGTGTCGCCAGCACGGGCACGGAACCGCTTCCCAATGCGATGGCACTGTCGGTGTTGGCAACGGTGCCATCAAAGGACCCGGTCAAGCCGGGGGAGAGGGGTTTCACATCCTCTCCTCGACGACCATCGCGATTTCGGTTCCCAGCGAGCGAGCTCTTCCGAGGGCAGCGTCGTGACGTCGGATGATGTCCTCATTCTCTCCCTCGAGACCATTGAGGTTGATCCGGACGTTCAGAGAAGCTCCCTCTGCCGCGGCTAACCCACACCAGCCACCAACACCGGCATCGGTGACAGAGGTCGGATTGCCGAGCTCGGCCACGATCTTCACGACTTCTAGAGCTTCAACGCAGTGCTCGAGAACCTCCAAAGGAACGAGCGTGGCGCCGAGATCGGCGGCTGCGATTGCCGCGGCCCGTGTCTCGATCTCAGCCTGAGACTTGCGAGGCAGTCGACGTGCCGCCAGGACCGCGTCGAATGCCTCGGTGTCCCGATCGATTGCCGACTCCAGCCAGTCCTTGAGATCTTGGCCGCGTGCACCGGCCGATTCCATCACGGGCCGGTGTTCCTCCATGCCCTTCTTTGCCCATGTGAGGGCGGCAACCATTGAAGCGAGGGCTGCTGCCAGCGATCCGGCCAGGGCCGCGACGCTACCACCGCCCGGTGCCGGGGCTTCTCCAGACAACTCATCGAGGAAACCATCGATCGACGCGCCGGCCAGCCGACCCGGTGCGTCCCAAAATGCGTATTCGATGACCTTCGCTCGGGCGTCGAAGGGTGCAAGGTCGTCCAGGCCGAGCGAGAGGACAGCACTATGGACGCGGACTGCTTCCGGAACACCGGTGGTCGCGCCCTGTTTCTGAAGGAAGTGATCGCCGGCAGCCAACAACACCTCTCGCGGAATCAGCCCGACCAGCTCGCTGCCGGTGACGCGCAGTCCTAGCTTCGCCGCCTCGTCCCGGCATGCTTCGAACACCTCGTGAACAGGTGACACGGTTGGATCTGTGAGATTGAGTGAGACCTGGGCTCGCTGGTACTCGTCGATGTACCAACCAATGCCCTTCACTTCTTTGAAACGACCTGGTTCGAAGATCGTCTGGCCGCTCTCGTCTTTGAGGATCGCACCACTCTGAGCTCGCTTTGGCGCGCCCAACTCTCTCACCGCTTGTGCGACCCGGTGGGCAAGTCGGCGGTCGCGGGTGTTGAGGTTGATGTTGTATGCGACCAAGAACTGTCTGGCTCCGATGGCCGTGGCACCTGCCGATGGATTGAAGGCGGGCCCGAAATCTGGTGAGTCCTCCCGTGCGGCCAGTCCTTCATATTCGCCACTGCGGACGTCGGCGAGGGACCGCCGGCCGCCCGGGGCAGCATGTTCGTACAGGAACACGGGGATGCCCAGGTCATCGCCGACTCTCCGTCCAAGGCTGCGGGCGATCTCCGCGCAGTCCTCCATGGTGGCGTTCCCGAGCGGAACGAACGGGCAGACATCGGTTGCGCCCATGCGCGGATGCTCTCCCTCGTGAGTGGTCATGTCGATCAACTCGGAGGCTTTGGCAATGGCCGCGTACGCCGCTTCCTCGACCGCCGTCGGGGATCCGACGAAGGTCACAACGGTTCGATTGGTGGCAAACCCCGGGTCTACGTCGAGCAGGCGTGCGCCGTCGACGGCCTCGATGGTTGCAGCGATCGCCTCGATGACGGCCGGATCCCGGCCCTCACTGAAGTTGGGAACACATTCAATCAGCTTCACAGAATCTCCTCATCTGCCGACAATACTCGGATAGGTACTACTCGATGAGGAGGCAAACGGTTGGGACGCATCACTCTGCCTGATCGATTACTCGATCGGTTCCGTGAGGTGACGTTGCTTCTGTTTGTCTTGTCTGTTGTCGCCGCTCTGGTCGGCGTGGGCAAGATCTTCGGTGGTGGGGCGAGTGCTCTCGCCCTCGGGTGGGGGATAGCCGCCGCAGGTTTTGGATCCGTCTTCGTGATCCGGGCCATCATCTCGTTCATGTACAACGACGCCGATTACGTCGAGGTATGGGCCACGCTGGCCGCGTTCATGTTCGTTCTCTTCTCGCTGGCCGCCTTCAACTGGTTTGGGGCCATCGCCGCCCTTCTGGTGGTCGCCGCCTGGGTGTTCGGAAAGGCCGGCAGACGCCAGGAAGAGGTTGTGCGACGGGCTGCAGTGCGCGCACGGCGAGAAGCGATGCTGCGGCGCAAGCGAAGCGACGCCGGTCCCGGGCCGACCGCCTCCATGCAGGAAGAGAGCGCGCTCGATCTGTCGCAACGGGATCGGCAACGTCAGGCGAATGATCCTCTTGACGAAGTCCCGGGTACCCGCAAAGGCGCTATTGAGCGCGCGCGGATCATAGACAGCAACCCGTGGAGACTGCCCCCGGAACGTGGCTAACGGGCAGAGATGTACTCTTCGAGGTAGCGGATCTGAAAGCTCTGTTCTTTGGTCTGGAATCGCACCAGATCGCCGATCGACACCAAACCCTTCAACGAATCTCCATCGACCACCGGCAGATGCCGAATACGTCGATCGGTCATCAACGCCAGCGCTTCCTCCACATCGCACGAAGATTCGACATAGATGACCTCAGCGGTCATGATCTCGCGGACTTTGGTGCCCTTCGAGGTCTTGCCTTCGATGGCCACCCGGCGGAGGTAGTCGCGTTCGGTGATGATCCCGACGATTTCGTCATCTTCGCTCACCAACAGCGAACCCGAATTCGCGTCGACCATCGCCTTGACGGCAGCGAATACAGTGTCATCAGGAGCGATCCGGTTAACGGTGGCCCCCTTCTCGGCTACGACATCTCCGACACTCGCCATCGTCTACCTCCATTGGTTTCGATGTGGCCAGAGTATCTGATCTGTGCTCGGTGTGGCGGCTACCAGCCGCTTGATCCTCCGCCACCGCCGGAAAAGCCCCCGCCGCTGAATCCTCCAAAGCTGCCGGAGCTCCAACCCCCACCGCCCCAACTCGACGATCCGCCGCTCCCGCCGCCGAATCCTCCACCGGAGAATCCTCCGAACCATGAATTCGAGTCGTCCGACCATGAGTTGTCCTCGTAGACGGGCTCCCATCCATAGCTGCCTGAGTGACCGCCGGTGATAACCCAGTGGTAGTACAAGAGGGTAAATGGATCGAACGATCCGAACCGGGCCGGGATGGGCTGTCCGGTCCATGTATCGGTTTGCCGCGAGGTTCCGGAGTGGGCAAGTTCGGGCGCGAATCTATCGGCATCGTCAATCGTCGACCGTGAAAGGGCCTGTCGTTGAGCTGCGTAAGCGAGTGCGAATGCGCGCGGTCCTCGATGATCAGAGGCACCAAACGCGGCTGCGATGTCTGCGTAGGAGCCTTCCAGCCCAAGGGTCGCCAGCTCACTGCGCGCCTCCTGCCAGCGCCTGAGAGCCTGTGCCGGCTCAAGTGACACCGCCAGAATCCCGGCAATAGTCCGGCGTGAATCCCCGGTCATACCAACGTCGGCCAATTCCTCGAGCAGTCCGTGGTAGACGGCTACGCCATCGGTCCTCCGTTCGAGCAGAGCTGCAGTAATGGCAACGGGAAGACCGAGACGCTTTGATTGCTCTCTAACGGCAGCCACTCGTCGCGGGTTCGAGAGACCGGCGAGAGAGTATTCGACCGACTCGGCCGGAGTGAGCTCCTCAGCCCGGTTCCTCGAGTAGGCAGCCAGGAACTCCGGCACCGATTCCTCGTCGCGGTTCAGAAGCAAGAGAGCTGCAATGGCAGCGGTGTCCAGACCATCTTCGACTAGATCGACCCCCTTTTCGTCGAGTTCCTGTCGTACGCGTTCATATCGAGAGAATGCGCGGTCTGCGTCAGGATCCAGGTCCGCCAGCGCGGCGGCGACAGCCGGTCGCGCCGACGACGACGGCAGTTGCTCGTACAGGCTCTCCAGGGTGTCGGTCTTGGCACGCGCGGTGGCGTAGGCTCCCTCGAGGCTCTCAACTGCGTCACCGACCATCGTCTTGTCCCGCAACACCGGTGCTGCCTTGATGAATCGCTCACCCAGATCCGTCAGGATCGCAAAACCCAAGCCGGTTTCGACCAAGCGCTGATCAACGACGGTCGCGACCCGGCTCCGGGCTTCCGCTACCCGGTAGGGACGCAACCCATCGACCAGTCGGGTTAGTTCGCCCCGGCGCACGTCGAATAGCTCGTCATCATCGAGGTCGACTTCGAGCGCTTCACGTGATGCCGATTGGACGGCACCTTCGAGTACGTCCCGTTCGTCGGCAACCTTGAGTTCTAGCGGGACCTCCGCTGCCGCCATCATTCCGTCACGGTCAACGAGATTCAGGAGCCGGTGGTGTCGAGCTGCCATCAGCGCGGCCTCATCGGTGGGAGGGCGAACCTCGGCGATGTCGCCCAGCACCCGCGCTACATCAGCAGTTGGAGCATCTGCCGGCGCCGCGTCGCTCTCGATCAGATAATCCCTGAGGAGAGGCAATTCATGTCCTGCCACGTCAAGCCGTGCCAGCTCGCCGTCGACGAGTTCTCTCCGCAGTCGACGGGTCTTCGCTCTGCGTTGTCCCCTCACCGCCACTCCCGTAACGCCAAG
>JBLYYS010000325.1:0-4852 GCA_048550235.1 Acidimicrobiia bacterium
AAGCGAAGCTTTGGCGGTATCAGGTACTAGGTATCAGGTATCAGAGGTGACCGCCCGGGGGGGCGGTCACCTCGCGTAACTTGCTGCCAACTACCTACTACCGACTACCTACTACCAACTACCTACGACCTACTACCTACCACCCGCAGACCCCTTGGGTCGGCGCGTGAATACCCTTGACCGTGCCACCCACAATTCGATACACTTCCCCGGAAGGGGCCGCGGCTTGTAGCCGCGGACAACCGAGTGAAATTTCCGCCTTGTAGGCAGGGTTAGCGCGTGCTATCCTGTCGTTTCGTCGTCTCGAGATATCCATCCCTAGGGTCCTAAGGAGTGCCGTTGCCTTCGCGCGTCGCCCAACGTCTTTCGTTCGCAAAAATCCCCGAAGTCCTTCCGCTTCCCGATCTCTTGGCAGTCCAGCACGAATCATTCAACTGGTTCATTGAGCAGGGCCTGTCCGAGATCTTCGAAGAGATCTCTCCGATCGAGGACTTCACCGGCTCGCTCGCTCTCGAGCTCACGGACCACCGTTTTGGTGATCCGTTGATGTCGATTGAAGAGTGCAAGGAGAGGGATTCCAACTACTCCCGTCCGCTGTTCGTCACCGCACGTTTCGTGAATCGTGAAACAGGTGAGATCAAAGAACAGCAGGTCTTCCTCGGGGATTTCCCGATGATGACCGAGAACGGTGTGTTCATCGTCAACGGCACCGAGCGTGTCGTTGTGAGCCAGCTCGTCCGCTCACCCGGCGTCTATTTCGATCAGGGTCGTGACAAGACCTCGGATCGCGACGTCTACACCGGCAAGGTGATCCCCGGCCGCGGCGCCTGGTTGGAGTTCGACACCGACAAGCGCGACACCATCGGTGTTCGCGTCGATCGCAAGCGCCGTCAGCACATCAGTGCGTTCCTGCGCGCCCTCAGCATCGCCGATACCGACGAGGAGATTCTCGAACTCTTCGACGGAGCCCAATCGATCCGCAACACGTTGGAGCGCGATACCGCTCACGACAAGGATGAGGCGCTCCTCGATCTCTATCGAAAGCTCCGTCCGGGCGAGCCCACCACTGTTGAATCTGCTCGCGGTCTGATCCAGACACTGTTCAAGAACCCGAAGCGCTACGACCTGACCCGCGTCGGTCGTTACAAGTTGAATCAGAAGTTCGGCAAGCCGACTCCTGATGACTACCGCGCTGAGGGCCAGCAGCTGTTGGGTGACCAAGACATCATCGACTCGATCCGCTACCTGGTTGCTCTGCACGCCGGCGACAAGATGATCACCTTGACCAACGGCTCTGAGATTCCTGTTCGTACCGACGACATCGATCACTTCGGCAACCGTCGCATTCGCACGGTCGGCGAACTGATTCAGAATCAGGTGCGTGTCGGTCTGACCCGCCTAGAGCGCGTCGTACGGGAACGAATGACCACGCAGGACCCCGAGTCGATCACACCTCAGAGCCTGATCAACATCCGTCCCGTCGTGGCGGCAATCAAGGAGTTCTTCGGAACTTCTCAGTTGAGCCAGTTCATGGACCAGCCCAACCCGCTAGCCGGGTTGACCCACCGCCGCCGCTTGTCGGCGCTGGGACCAGGTGGCCTTTCGCGGGAGCGGGCAGGCTTCGAAGTTCGTGACGTTCACCCGTCGCACTACGGCCGCATGTGTCCGATCGAAACACCCGAAGGTCCGAACATTGGGCTCATCGGCTCACTCGCCTCCTTCGCCCGGGTCAACCGGTTCGGGTTCATCGAGACTCCGTACCGTTCGGCCAAGAACGGCAAGGTTACGAAGAAGGTCGACTACCTGACGGCTTCCGAAGAGGAACTCTTTGTTATCGCTCAGGCCAACGCCCCCCTCAACGACGATGGGTCGTTCACGAACGACCGCGTTCTTGTGCGCCGGGCCGGTGGTGAGGTCGACTACGTGACTCCGGATGAGGTCGACTACATGGACGTCTCACCCAAGCAGCTTGTTTCGGTGTCCACAGCCCTTATCCCGTTCCTGGAACACGACGACGCCAACCGTGCCCTGATGGGCTCGAACATGCAGCGCCAAGCTGTGCCGCTTCTTCGTGCGGATGCGCCACTGGTCGGAACCGGTGTCGAACAGCGCACGGCGCAGGACTCCGGGGACATGGTGATCTCGGGTGTGGAAGGTGAGGTCATCGAAGTAACCGGCGACCGAATCGTCGTCAAAGAGAAGGACACGAACCGCAAGCACACGTATCAGCTCAACAAGTTCGAGCGTTCGAACCAGGGCACCTGCATGAACCAGAAACCTCTTGCCCTCGAAGGCGACAAGGTGAAGGTAGGCGATGTGCTGGCCGACGGTCCCTCCACTGAGGCCGGCGAACTAGCGCTCGGCCGAAATCTTCTGGTGGCGTTCATGCCGTGGGAGGGTCACAACTACGAAGACGCGATCATCATTTCCGAGCGACTCGTCAAAGACGACGAACTCACCTCGATCCACATCGAGGAGCACGAGATCGACGCCCGTGACACCAAGCTCGGTGCTGAAGAGATCACCCGTGATATCCCGAACGTCGCTGAAGAGGTTCTCATGGACCTCGACGAGGAGGGCATCATCCGGGTCGGTGCCGATGTAGGCCCCGGCGACTACCTGGTCGGCAAAGTCACACCGAAAGGTGAGACCGAGCTCACACCGGAGGAGCGCCTGCTGCGTGCGATATTCGGTGAGAAAGCTCGTGAGGTTCGTGACACGTCCCTCAAGGTTCCTCACGGTGAGTCTGGCAAGGTCATCGACGTCAAGGTGTTCAAGCGCTCTGAGGGTTTCGATCTGCCACCCGGCGTGAACGAACTCGTACGTGTCTATGTGGCCTCTATGAGGAAGATCTCCGAAGGAGACAAACTCGCCGGACGCCACGGCAACAAGGGTGTCATCTCCAAGATTCTCCCCGAAGAGGACATGCCGTTCCTGGCGGACGGGACACCAGTCGACATCATTCTGTCGCCGCTCGGTGTGCCCTCCCGAATGAACCTCGGCCAGGTCCTCGAGACTCACCTCGGATGGGCCGCCGCCCAGGGTTGGAGCCCGATCGAAGGTTCGGATGGACCCGCCGCCGGCGGAGCCAAGGCGTGGACGAAGGTGGCAACACCCGTGTTCGATGGCGCCCGTGAGGATGAAATCATTCAGGTTCTCGAGAACTCTCTTCCCAACCGGGATGGAGATCATCTCGTTGACGGCACCGGCAAGGCGACGTTGTTCGACGGTAGGTCTGGACTGCCGTACGACAATCCGATCACCGTCGGCTTCATCTACATCTTGAAACTCGTCCACCTCGTGGACGACAAGATCCACGCCCGGTCGACTGGCCCCTACTCGATGATCACCCAGCAGCCGCTTGGTGGTAAGGCGCAGTTCGGTGGACAGCGGTTCGGCGAGATGGAGGTCTGGGCCCTCGAGGCTTACGGCGCCGCCTACGCCTTGCAGGAAGTCCTGACGATCAAGTCGGACGATGTGCAGGGTCGAGTGAAAGTCTATGAGGCGATCGTCAAGGGAGAGAACATCCCGGAGCCGGGTATCCCAGAATCATTCAAGGTGCTCATCAAAGAGATGCAGAGCCTTTGCCTCAATGTTGAGATGTTGTCGGCCGGTGAAGAGGTCGAACTGAAAGACCTGGACGAGGACGTGTTCCGCACGGCCGAATCCCTCGGCATCGATCTCTCTCGTCCAGAACGTCGCGAAACCGACGTTGAAGTTTAAGCCCTCCAGGTTGAGCGAAGGAGCGCGTGTTGCGACAGCCGTTCGATGAACTGAAGATCAGCCTCGCCACTACCGACCAGATTCGTGCCTGGTCGTACGGTGAGGTCAAGAAACCTGAAACGATCAACTACCGCACGCTCAAGCCTGAGAAGGATGGTCTCTTCGACGAGCGGATCTTTGGCCCGCAGAAGGACTGGGAGTGCTACTGCGGCAAGTACAAGAGGATCCGCTACAAGGGGATCATTTGTGAGCGCTGCGGTGTAGAGGTGACCCGTTCCAAGGTGCGTCGTGAGCGGATGGGCCACATTGAGTTGGCCGCTCCGGTCACACACATCTGGTTCTTCAAGGGTGTGCCGAGCCGTCTCGGGTACCTCATGGATATGTCTCCAAAGGAACTCGAGAAGGTCATCTACTTCGCGGCCTACCTCATCACGCATATCGATGACGAGCGCCGTCAGACCGAACTGCCTGAACTCGAGGACACGATGCGCGCCGAGGTGCAGATCGTTCGCGAAGAGTTCTCGGACTGGAAAGAGGTCCGCCTCGAGAGGCTCGAACAAGAGCTTTCGGGTATGGAAGAGGGCGGTGCCAAGTCACAGGAGATCTCGGCTCGCCGTCGCGAGGTCGAGCGTGAGATGCGCGACCGTGAGGAGCGTGCAGAGCACGAAGTAGAGCTGATCGAAGAGGCCTTCGATCGGTTCCGTACGCTCGCTCCGAAGCAGCTGATCGAGTCGGAGCAACTCTGGCGTGAGATGTACGACCGCTACGCCGAATTCTACGAAGGTGGCATGGGCGCTGAGGCGATCAAGAACTACCTGGCCAGGATCGATCTCGACGGCGAGATGGATTTCCTCGACGAGATGCTCGACTCGAACTCCGCGCAGAAGCGTCAACGAGCCACGCAGCGTCTCAAGGTCGTCAAGCCTTTCTTCGAGGGCAAGAACGATCCGCAAGCGATGATCCTCGAAACGATTCCAGTCATTCCACCGGATCTTCGTCCGATGGTGCAACTCGATGGTGGCCGGTTTGCCACCTCTGACCTGAACGATCTCTATCGCCGCGTGATCAACCGCAACAACCGTCTCAAGCGACTGCTCGATCTGGGCGCTCCGGAAATCATCGTGAACAA
>JBLYYS010000326.1:0-4790 GCA_048550235.1 Acidimicrobiia bacterium
AAACCCTCAGACGATTGAGGTCGGTAGTCCGTATGTGGAACTCGGTGCTTCTGCTTCGGACAACTATGACGGTGACATCTCCGGATCGATCGTGATCGATGCCTCATCAGTGAACACTGCCGTCGTTGGTTCCTACGCTGTGACCTATGACGTCACAGACGCCATCGGTAACGCGGCTGTCTCGGCGACTCGCACGGTGGATGTGGTTGACACGACAGTTCCGGTGATCACACTGTCCGGGGCAAACCCACAGGTGATCGAGGTCGGGAGCGTCTACTCAGAGTTGGGTGCAACCGCCTCGGACAACTATGACGGCGACATCTCCGGATCGATCGTGATAGACGCCTCGGCAGTGAACACCGTCGTAGTCGGATCGTATGCGGTGTTCTACGACGTGACCGATGCCAACGGAAATCCCGGATCGGCGATTCGTCCTGTTCATGTCGTGGACACCACCGTTCCGATAGTCACGTTGGCCGGCGCGAACCCACTGACGATTGAGGTTGGCTCTACCTACATCGAACTCGGAGCATCGGCCTCGGACAACTATGACGGTGACATCTCCGGATCGATCGTGATAGACGCCTCGGCAGTGGACACCGGCGCGGTCGGTTCCAACAACGTGTTCTACAACGTGACCGACACCAACGGGAACGCCGCCACCACCGTCACCCGCACGGTCAACGTGGTGGACACCACCTTGCCGGTGATCACCTTGATCGGTGCGAGCCCGCAGACGATTGAGGTCGGTTCGGCCTACTCGGAATTGGGGGCATCTGCGTCGGACAACTTCGATGGAGATCTCAGCGCCTCCATCGTCATCGACGCTTCCGTGGTGGACACGTCGGCGGTCGGTTCTTACAGCGTGACCTATGACGTGACCGACGCCAACGGCAATCCTGCAGCGACGGCTACCCGCACCGTGAACGTTGTGGACTCCCTGCCCCCGGTTGTCAGCCTTCTGGGAGGAAACCCGCTCCAGCTTCTCGTCGGGGAATCGTTCCTGGATCCCGGTGCTACGGCCATCGATGCTCACGAAGGCGATCTGAGCTCGTCAATCGTCGCTGACCAGTCGGCCGTGAGCGTGACGGCTGCTGGCACGTATGTGGTGGTCTACTCGGTCTCCGACTCGGCCGGCAACACCGCAACCGCGATACGACAGGTCGTCGTTGTAGTTCCGAACTCGCCACCCATCGCTGTTGACGACAACGTCACTGTCAACGACGTCGGTGCGATCGGGATACCGGCCCCCGGAGTGTTGTCCAACGACTCCGATCCGGACGGTGACCCGCTCACGGCGAACCTGGTCACCGGTCCCGAGTTTGGTGAACTGGTCTTGAATCCTTCTGGGTCGTTCACCTACGCCCACGACGGACTCGGGGGCGTTGACGACACATTCGTGTATCGAGTCACCGATGGACAGGGCGGGGTCGACTTCGCCACCGTGACAATCCGGATTCCGGTTCTGAATAGCCCGCCCGAGGCAGAAGACGTGGTGTTGTCGATCGACGAAGACGCCCGTGCGCGAGTCGCAGTGACCGACGGTGCCGACCCCGATGGTGACCCTCTTGAGATAGAGATCATCAGGCAACCGGAGGTCGGTGAAGCGTCGGTTGCTGACGATGTGGTTGTCTTCACGCCCCCCGCTGACTGGTCGGGCGACGTCACGATCGGGTACTCACTTACCGACGACTTCGGATCAACCTCATCTGGTTCTATCTCGATCTCCGTCGAACCGGTCAACGATCCACCAACCGCGGTGCCAGATGCGATCGTGTTGGACAACTACTTGACGACGTCACTGGAGGTTCTACGCAACGACACCGATATCGAAGGCGATTCGCTATCTCTCTTCTCATTCACTCAGCCTGAACACGGAACCGTCGAGTTGATTGACGGTGAACTCCGATACACACCGGAGACCGGCTGGTCTGGCGAAGACACGTTCACCTACACGATCATCGATTCGAATGGGGCTTCGTCGACCGTCGAAGTAGTTGTCGAGGTGCTGCCGGCCGCGCTGAGCGCAGCAATCGAACTTGCCGGTGTCGTCGGTACCGGGTTGCTGGAGATTGCGATTCCCGAACCGACGGTGCTTGCCAGGGTGGCGTTGGATTCTCCACGGGCGGTCCGGTTGTTCGCTGAAGCTGTGTTCCAAAGCGTTTCCGCATTGCAGATACCCCTCATCGTCCTACTCATTGGCGCCCTCTGGTTCCTCGTCGGTGGGACACCATGGATGACCGGCTTGCTGGCGAAACGCCGACATTGGGCGGTCGTGTGGGTGAGCGCGGAGGACAAGCTCAACGTGTACGCCGAACCGAACGAAAGTAGCTCAGCAGTCTTCAAGCTCCTGCCAAACGCGAGAGGCATCGTTTCGTTGGGTCGCCCGATCAAAGACCGCGAAACCGGCATAACCTGGTTGCCAATCGAAGCCGACGCCGGCCGGGGATGGGCAAACTTGGCGAACCTGACTGAAGATATCGACGAGATCGAATTCAGCGCCGACAGGAGGCCAGCCGGGCTGATTGACCGATTGGCCCGGCTGCGTCGGCGGACGTTGGGGAGTGCGTTGTACGGTGCACGCGGCATGTTCGTCTCTCTCAACGGGCAGGCAGTGAACGTGCCCTCAAAGCAGGTCGCCGACATCCTGACCAATAACCATGGCGGAGAAGCTCCGAGCCTGCTCGAGTTGTTCCTCGAGTCGTGGCGGTCGGGCAACCATGAGCTAGCGGTCGACGCACCGCCCGAACGAGCCCAGCTAATCCCTGCCGAATGCAAGAACTACCACTACGTGAGCGTTCGGGCGCCGGGATCGCCGGGTTGGATGGTCTTCTTCGAATATCGTCACGGACGTGCGCGTATCGCCGGCCTCGGTGCAGAGGCCTAGCCACCAGTTGCCGGCTGAGCAGCTCTACCAACCCTGGCGAGATAACTAGTCAGTTCGTCTGTACATCTAATAGCCCGCGGATTAGCTATAGACCATAGGGGGGTTTTGCCGACATCTATAAGGTGAGCCTGATTTCTCGAGTTCGTTCTCGCCGTACTATCGGCGATCAGCGTGCCAGGTCACGTCGCGACCGGCCGCTCATGATCACAATCGGATCGGGACTGATCTTGCTCCTGGTTGTAGGAGTGGTCTTCGCCGCAGCATGGGGCTCGCAACGAATCACTAGAGCCTCTGCGTCTCTGCACAGCGCCGATGAGACGCTGAGATCGGCGACGGTGGTACGAGCACAACTTGCTCTGGCGGTCCACATGGCCGCCGTGGATCGTGAGTTCGGTACCAACTCATTAGACGCCCGGGAAGTGTCCCTTTCAGAAGCCGAAGAGGCTCTGCAAGCAATGCGGGACGGGTTCTCTGATCTTGCCTTGGACGACGACCTCGACGTCTCCGCCCTGAGAGAGCTGGCACAATCATTCGATTCCGTGGCCATCGAGGTGGCGGGCCTTGTCGCCGAGGGCGATTCCGTCGAGGCGCAACTTCTGGCTGAGGCAGAATTGGCCGTTTCCTTTGATGATTTGCTCGACGAACTCGTCGGCATTCGCGACTACCTTCTCGAAACGGTCGAATCGTCCAACGACACGCTCCATGCGATAACCAATGTATCCCGGTTCCTCGTTGCCTTCCTGATTCCTGCCACCATCATCCTGATCTACCAGCGGCTGGCTAGTCGCGCCCGCCGGCAGGCGGAACTCGAGGCCCGTCTTGATGCCGAGCGGAGGCTCTCCCAGGCTCGAGAGGAGTTCATCGCCAACGCCTCGCACGAGTTGCGTACACCCTTGACCGGTATTCATGGACTGGCCGTGTTGCTCGAAGATGATCCGGTGGTGCAGTCATCAGAGGTGGCATCGGAGTTCATCGGCATGATCGTGTCTGAGTCCGCCGACCTGGGCCGGATGGTTGAGGACCTTCTGACAACTGCTCGTCTCGATGCAGGCGCCCTCACATATTCCTTCTCGGACGTGAACGTGCCGGACGAGGTACAAGAGGTCATCGAGCCGATGCGACGCAACAACTTCGAAGCCGCGGTTCACTGCGAACCGGGAGTCATTCGCGCCGACCATCTGCGTTTCCGTCAGATTCTGCGCAACCTGCTGTCGAATGCTCGGAAATACGGCGGTCCGAATGTCTGGATCGAAGGGCAAGCCGTGGGACGCAGCTACGAGCTGGTCGTGGCGGACAACGGATCCGGGCTACCCAAAGAACTCGAAGATCGGGTGTTCCAGCGATTCATCCATCAAGACGAACGGACGGCCGTCAAGGACTCCGTGGGACTCGGCCTATCGATCGTCCGTGCCCTGGCCGAAGGTATGTCGGGTGCCGTCACCTACGAGCGCGAAGCCGGGGAGACTCGCTTCGTGGTGACCATGCCACTCGCCGACAGCTTCAGCCCCTCCAATCCGTTCACCGACTTGCTGCCTGACTCTGTTCCATCCTGAGAGGCCCGAAATAGCCGGGGACTAGCTGCGGAAGAAGTCCTGGTTCTTGAGGTAGTCGAGGACGTTGCGGGTGTAGCGATCGTGACCCTCTTTGGTGTACTTCACCACGGTGTAGATCTGGGCCGGGTTCTCGACTCCATACTCTTCCACCATCGCCCGTAGCTCGGGGATGCTCATGTAGCGATCCCGGCCGGCCTGGTTGCGATCCCGATAGATCTCGGCGATTCGGTCTTCGGTGTAGTCCTGGTAGGTCTCGTAGTGAACGAGGCCGTCGAGCAGAAGCCGATCTCGCTTCGGAGGATCCTCAGCGGGATGGCCGAGCGAGAAACCGACGACCGGAAACACTCCTT
>JBLYYS010000327.1:0-2948 GCA_048550235.1 Acidimicrobiia bacterium
CAAGTCCGGAACCGATTTCAAAGACGTATCCACCCTGGGCCTGGCCCAGGCCGTTGTCACAGAACTGCTGATTCGATCGGGGCTCGACGGTGGTGAGATCGACCGGGTCGTCTACGGCAGCGTTGTCCAGGACGTTTCTGCCCCTAACATCGCCAGGGAGATCGTCCTCTCCACCACCATCCCGGACACGACGGACGCATTCTCAGTATCCCGAGCCTGCGCCACCAGCACCCAGTCGTTCGTGGATGGTGCCCAAGCGATCTTGCTCGGTGAAGCCGACATCGTCATCACCGGTGGAGCAGACTCCCTGTCGAAGCCCCCCGTCATGTTCAGCGACGAGTTCGTCGAGGTGATGATGAAGGCGCAGGGAGCCAAGGATCCGATGTCCCGGGTGAAGGCCCTATCCAGCCTGCGCCCGAAGGACCTGGCACCACGGCCACCTGCCATTGCCGATCGATCAACCGGCGGCAGCATGGGCGACAGCGCCGAGAAGATGGCCAAGATGAACGGTATCGATCGCGAGGCGCAGGATGCCTACGCCTTCAACTCGCACATGAAAGCGGTCGAGGCCTGGGAAAAGGGCGTCTACAACGACGAAGTCATGCTGCTGCCCGTCCCACCGCGCTACAAGACGGTCGTCGAGAGGGACAACATCCCCCGCGCCGATTCGACGATCGAGAAGCTGTCCACGCTCAAGCCCGTGTTCGACAAACGGTATGGAACGGTCACAGCCGGCAACTCCTCTCCCCTCACCGACGGCGCTTCCGCCCTCCTCCTGATGGAAGAGAAGACCGCAGAACGATTGGGCTTCGTGCCCAAAGCCTTCCTCCGGTCGTATGGATTCGCCGCCGTTGATCCGAACTGGCAGTTACTGATCGGTCCCGCCTTCGCCACCCCGATAGCGCTCGATCGAGCGGGCATGAGCCTCGACGACATCGACGTCATCGACATCCACGAGGCTTTCTCCGCCCAGATGCTGTCCGTGTTGCAGGCGTTCGCTTCCGATGAGTTCGCCAAGAAGCACCTGGGTCGCAAGCAGGCCATCGGTGCAGTCCCCGAAGAGAAACTCAACCTGTACGGAGGTTCGATCAGTCTCGGCCACCCGTTTGGGGCTACCGGGGCTCGCCAGCTTCTGACCATGGCCAACGAACTTGCCCGCCGTGATGCGGGAACCGCCTTGATCACCCAGTGCGCCGCCGGGGGTCTCGGCGCCGCCGTCGTATTGGAGCGCTGATGAACGATCTCACCCATTTCCAGTTCTCGGTTGAAGAGGGAATTGCCACAGTTCTGATGGATCGCGCCGGCGAGCCGATGAACACCCTCGGACCGGTCATCTTCGATGATGTGAACACGATCCTGGAACGGATCGAAACGGACGACTCCATCAAGGCCGTTGTGTGGGGGTCAGCCAAGAAGGACTTCCTGGTCGGCGCCGACATTCGCTGGTTCGCCGATCTGACCGATGCGGTTGAAGCTGAGAAGACCATTCTCAACGCCCACGAGATGTTCGCCCGGATCGAACGAATCCACACCAAGCACGGCAAGCCGGTGATCGCCGCGATCTCGGGTGCCTGCCTGGGAGGCGGGATGGAACTGGCGCTGTGTGCGTCGTCACGGATCTGCACCAACCATCCCAAGACCCAGATGGGTCAGCCGGAGGTCCAACTCGGCGTCATCCCGGCCGGTGGCGGGACCCAACGGCTTCCGGCCTTGATCGGAATCGCCGACGCGCTGGACCTCATCCTCACCGGTCGACCGGCTCGCGCTCGCAAGGCTAAGAAGCTCGGTCTCGTTGACGAGGTGGTGCCACCCGAGTTGCTGATGGAAGTGGCCACCAAACGGGCCTACGAAGCGATCGCCGCACCTCCATCCAAAGACAAGAAGCGGAGCTTCTTCTCGATGGACGCCCTGCAGGAGTTAGCACTCGAAACCAACCCTGTTGGACGCAACGTCCTGTTCAAGCAAGCCAAGGACGGCCTACTGAAGCAAACCAAGGGTCTGATGCCGGCACCGGAGCGTGCACTCGAGGCAGTGAGAATCGGCATCGAAGATGGCCCGGAGGCTGGATACGCGGCCGAGGCCCGGTTCTTTGGAGAGCTGGTGGTTTCTTCTGAGTCGTTGGCGCTGCGCTCTATCTTCTTCGCCTCCCGAATCCTCGAGAAGAAGACTTGGGTGGAGGATGGCGTCGAGCCAAAGGCCGTCGGCAAGGTCGCAATGGTCGGCGGCGGGTTGATGGGCGGAGGGATTGCGGCCGTTTCGACCCTGAAGGCCAAGACACGCGTCCGCATCAAGGAGATTGATCCGGCCGGAGTCGGACGGGCACTTGCCTACGTTCGCAAGGTCGTCGACGGCCAGATCAAACGCAGGCGCCTGCGCGACTTCGAAGGCGAGCAGGCGATGCTCCGAGTCACAGGAGCCACCGACTGGACCGGCTTCGCCGATAGTGACCTGGTGATCGAGGCTGTGTTCGAGTCACTCGACCTCAAGCAGTCGATTCTGAGGGAGCTCGAGTCCATCACCGGACCAGAGACGGTCTTTGCATCGAACACTTCCTCCCTTCCGATCAGTGACATCGCCGCTGCTTCATCCCGTCCGGAGACCGTCTTGGGCATGCACTACTTCTCGCCCGTCGAGAAGATGCCGCTGCTCGAGATCATCGTCACCGACCAGACCGCCGACTGGGCAACGGCCACGGCTGTCGAGTTCGGAAAGAAGCAAGGCAAAACCGTGATCGTGGTGAAGGATGGCACCGGCTTCTACACCACCAGGATTCTCGGTCCCTATTCGAACGAGGGAATGCATCTCCTGGCTGAGGGAGCCACAGTCGAAGCAATCGACGATGCGATGGTGAAGTGGGGCTTCCCGATAGGACCCATTCTGCTCACCGATGAGGTCGGCATCGATGTCGGCGTGAAGATCGCCGACATCATGGTCGAGGCCTACGGCGA
>JBLYYS010000328.1:0-9401 GCA_048550235.1 Acidimicrobiia bacterium
CCGTAGCCGGCGAATGGTTCGATGGCATCCCAGAGTTCACGACCGAGACTGGCGGGATGGCCGAGTGCGGCACACCCGGCAACGAATTTCTCCTTCTCCGCTTCCATCACGGACTTGATCTTCTTGCCCATGGCCTTGCGCAAGTTATCGGCTTCGGCCATCGAGTAGCCGGCCAGGTCCCGTGCAACCTGCATCACCTGTTCCTGATAAACGATGATGCCGTAGGTCGACTCGAGGAAGGGTTGTGTCGCCGGGTGCGGATACTCGACCGGCTTGCGCCCGTTCTTCCTCTCGGCGTATTCGTAGTGCATGTTCTGGCCCATCGGTCCGGGTCTGAACAGTGCGTTGGTTGCCACGATGTGATCGAACACATCGGGCTGTAGAGATCGGATCAGCGACCGCATGGCCGAGCCCTCGAGTTGGAATACGCCGATCGTGTCGGTTTTTCGGATCAGTTCGAAGGTCTTCTCGTCGTCCAGTGGGACATTGTCGATGTCCACCAGTCCACCGCCGGAAGCTTCGATCAGTTCGAGGCTACGTTCGATGATCGCCAGCGTTCTCAAACCGAGGAAGTCCATCTTCAGTAGGCCGAGGTCGGCGATGCCGTGCATCTCGTACTGCGTGACGACCTCAGCACCCTCACCCTTTTGCTGGATGGGAACGAGGCCCGTCAACGGCTCGGGAGCGATCACGACAGCCGCTGCGTGAATGGAATCCTGGCGGCGTAGCCCTTCCAGACCTATTGCGCTGTCGACGACTTGTCGCACCTCGGCCTCAGCCTCATACGCCTCACGCAAACCGGCGGCATTCGAATACCAATCCTTCACGGTGACGTCGGCTTCCGGCGAAGGGGCAGACAAGCATTGCGCGAGTGACGCCTCCTTGCCGAGGATGGCCGGAGGCATCAGTTTGGCCACCCGATCTCCCAGTCCGTAGGGATGCCCCAGAACACGGGCAGCGTCACGAATCGCTTGCTTGCCCTTGATCGTGGAGAACGTGATGATCTGGGCAACATGATCTGAGCCGTACTTCTCGGCAGCGTATTTGATCAACTCACCCCGGTACCGCTCATCGAAGTCCATATCGATATCGGGCATTTCCCGCCGGGCTGGGTTGAGGAAGCGCTCGAAGATCATCCCGTACTGGAGCGGATCGAGGTCGGTGATGCGGAGCGAGTAGGCAACGATCGACCCGGCCGCGCTACCGCGACCGGGCCCGATACGAATCCTCTGCTGCCTGGCATAACGAATGAGGTCCCACACGATCAGGAAGTAGGCGGGGAAGCCCATTTCCTCGATGATTCGCAGCTCATGCTCGATGCGCTCTCGCGCGTCATCCGGGACCGGATCACCGTACCGTTGGCGGGCTCCCTCTTCTACCAACTCCCGCAGGTACGAACGCTCGGTGTGGCCCTCCGGAACGGGGAAGACCGGGAGCAAGATGTTCCCGAACTCGAGTTCGACGTTGGCCCGATCGGCGATCCAGAGGGTATTTGAAATGGCCCCCGGGAAGCGTTCTTCGGGAAATAGCGCACTCATCTCGTTCGCCGTCTTGACGTAGAGACCGGAGCCCTCGAATCGGAACCGGTTCTCGTCGTCCAGCGTCGATCCGGTCTGGATGCACAGCAGCACGTCGTGTGCTGCCGAGTCGGCGGCGGTGATGTAGTGGGAATCGTTGGCGGCCAGCAAGGGGGAGCCGATTTGCTTCGAGATCGCAACCAGATCGGGGAGGATCCGCCGTTGGGCTTCGATTCCATGATCGCCCAACTCAATGAAGAAGTTGTCCCGGCCGAATATGTCCTGATACATGGCGGCGGCTGCGACCGCGCCGTCGAAGTCTCTACTTGCCTGAGTGTTCCCTTCCTCGCGCGACGCGTCCGGCGCTAGGAGGCTCGGGACGTGACCGCCGAGACACCCCGACGTGGCAATGATCCCCTCCGAGTGCTGGCTGAGTAGCTCGATATCCATCCGGGGCTTGTAGTAGTACCCCTCGAGATAAGACTTGCTGACGAGTTGCATCAGATTGCGGTAGCCGGTCTGATTCTCGGCCAGCAACGTCATGTGATGTCGGACGTTCTCCGCCCTCGACGGACGATCGAAACGACTACCCGGCGTCACATAGGCTTCGACCCCGATAATGGGTTTGACGCCCGCCTTCGTGGCAGCTTTGTAGAAATCCACGACGCCGTACATGACACCGTGGTCGGTTATCGCCACCGCCGGCTGGTTGTCGGCCTTGACTGCAGCCACCAGGTCTTTGACCCGGGCGGCACCATCGAGCATCGAGAATTCCGTATGAACGTGTAGATGGGCGAAGCTAGCGCGATCCATTAATCCGAACTACATGAGTGAGATTCTCGACTGTAGCAGTGCCGACCGGTGACCCGTTCGCGGCGTCACGATGCTATTTCGCGATATGTTGGGCTCGGACTCGATCAGCCGAAGATGACAGCGAGGATCGCCAGAACACCCACCGCTGCGGCGATTGACGTCCTATTGGAAGTCGTCTTCGTGGGCATCTGACCCCAGAGATACCCGATGAGAAGACCTGCGACAAATCCGCCCAGGTGGCCCTGCCAGGAGATACGGGGAACGGCAAACGAGAACACCGCGTTGATTCCCAGCAGCACCAGCAACTGACGGTAGAGAGCCGCACCCGCTCGCGTGTGACGGATTCTCCAAGACCCGATCAGCCAGACGCCAAACAAACCGAAAATGGCGCCCGACGCTCCAACCAGCAATGTGATCTCGTCGCTCAGGTAGAAGGCTGCCGCTCCCCCGGCGGCGGCCGTCGCCAGGTACAGCGTGGCGAAGGTCAGAGATCCAACCTGGCGTTCGAGTTCCGGACCGAATATGTACAGCGCCCACATGTTGAACAGAAGATGCGTCGAACTGCCATGAAGGAACGCAGCGGTGAGCACCCTCCACCACTCCCCGTCCGCAACCAGCCAATTGGCTTGCGCGGCGTACTGCTCGATCAAGTCGCGTGCCCAGCGGACCGTTGGGTCGGCCAGACCCGGCGCCACCCGGGGAACTACGAACAAAACAACTGATATCCCGATCAGGCTGAAGGCGACCGGAGTCGGGCGGTTCATCAGCTGCCTGGCTGTGACCTGCCGAGCCGCCGGACGCGCACACTCAAAGCACTTCTGACCGACAGGTGTATCAACGGCACATTCCAGGCAGATCGGTTGCCCACACGACGCGCAGCCAAGAAGTGTCTCGCGGTCGGGATGTCGATAACAGACGGTGCCGGTTTCCATGGGTCACCACGGTAACCGACACGGCGATATGAGTGGATTCGCCGGATCGAATCCGGCACTACAGTTGAGCAGACCGCTACGTCTCAAGGAGAAATCACATGCGCGACGAGATGTTCATTCTCGCATTCGATCATCGGGGAAGCTTCAAGACCAAGATGTTCGGGATAAGCGGCCGAGAGGAGACCTCCGAAGAGACCGCCGCCCTGAGAGACGCCAAGCGCCTGGTGTACGAAGGCGCTCTCAAGGCAATCGACGACGGTCTCCCCCCTGAGGTTGTCGGCGTACTCGTCGATGAAGAGATGGGAGCCGATGTCGCCCGTGACGCCAAGGAACGTGGCATCAGACTGGCCATGCCTGTCGAAGCATCCGGCCAGCCCCTGTTCGATTTTGAATACGGAGAGGATTTCGGAGCTCATATCGATGAGTTCGATCCGGAATTCTCCAAGGTGCTGGTTCGCTGGAACCCGGATGATGATGCCGAGGACAACCGCACTCAGGGCGAGCGACTGAAGCGACTCGGGGATTGGCTGCATGCCAACGGTCGCACCTACCTCTTCGAACTGTTGGTTCCGGCCACGGACAGACAGCTTGCCCTGGTCGAATCCGGCGCCGACTACGACACCGAAATCCGGCCCTACCTGACCCTCGAAGCGATCAGGCAGATCCTCGATGCCGGTATCGAGCCGGACATCTGGAAGATCGAGGGGCTCGATCGCAGGCGAAGCTGTGAGCTGCTCGCATCACTCGTGAAGTCCGACGGGCGTGATGACGTCATCGCCGTCGTTCTCGGCCGGGGCGCCGACGACGCCAAGGTAGATCACTGGTTGCAGATGGGCGCGGGAGTCCCCGGCTACAAAGGATTCGCAATCGGCCGGTCGATCTGGTGGGCCGGAGTCGAAGGCTTCAAAGACGGGAAGATGAGCAGGACTGAGGCGATCGATTCGATCGCGGCCAACTACCGGCGCTTCATCGACGTCTACCGCAACGCATAGGCAGGAGTAAGCATGCGAATCGGCATCCTCACCGGGGGCGGCGACGTCCCCGGTCTCAACCCGTGTATCAAGGCAGTTGTCAATCGAGTGGCCGAACAGGGCCACGAGGTGGTCGGCATCCGACGAGGGTGGGCCGGTGTCTTGGAACACAATCCCGACGACCCTGAGTCGGCCGCCCGACACTTCCTCGATCTGACACCCAACGTCGTTCGGACCATCGACCGCACCGGCGGGACGATGCTCCACACGTCGAGGACGAACCCGCAGAAGGTTCACAGCCAGAACGTTCCTGATTTCCTGCGGGATGAGGCGGTCGGCGACGGCCCCCACGATCTCACCCACCACACCCTGCGGGTTCTGGAAGATCAGAACCTCGACGTCCTGATCCCGATCGGCGGAGACGACACCCTCTCTTTCGGTCAGAGACTCCACACTGAGGGATTCCCGGTCATCGCCATCCCCAAGACGATGGACAACGACGTCCACGGGACCGAGTACTGCATCGGATTCTCCACTGCTGTATCCAGAGGAGTCCAGTTCATAACCAATCTTCGTACGGCTACCGGCTCGCACGAGCGAATCGCTGTTGTCGAGTTGTTCGGGCGCAACAGTGGCGAAACCTCCCTGGTGACCGCCTACCTTTCTGGTGTGGATCGAGCACTCATCTCCGAGGTTCCGTTCGACATCGATCGCCTGTCCGATTATCTGCTGCAGGACAGGGCAAACAACCCCAGCAACTATGCCATCCTGACTATCTCGGAGGGTGCCCAGTTGATCGGAGGGGAAATCGTCGAGACCGGCGAGGCAGATCCCTACGGTCACCGCAAACTGGGCGGAATCGGAGATATCACCGCGCAAATGATCAAGGACAGGACGGGCGTATCCATCATCGAACAGCGCCTCGCATACCTGATGAGGTCGGGTAGCCCCGACTCGCTCGATCTGATGGTGGCCATCAACTACGCGGTGATGGCTGCCGATCTGGCGATGGAGGGAGCGACGGGCCGCATGGTCGCACTGCGCGGCGGCACATACACCAGCGTGCCCATTTCGGTCACCGCTGAAGGTGTGAAACGGGTCGACGTTGACGAGTTGTACGATCGCGACGAGTACCGGCCCAAAGTCCGTCACGTCAGCGGCAAGCCGATGTTTCTCTACTGATGAGCAAGGTAATCGGAGTACTCACGGCGGGTGGCGATTGCCCAGGGCTCAACGCGGTGATCAGGGCCGTCGTGAGCAGGGCGACCGAGCACCACGACGCGGAAGTCGTCGGCGTTCTCAACGGATGGGAAGGCTTGATGGATAGTCGGACCCGGTCGCTAGACCGCGACGATGTGCGGGGCATTCTTCAGCGTGGCGGAACCATCTTGGGTACGTCGCGCAAGGATCCATACGTCCACGGCGATGGCTATGAGAGCGTCCGCCGTACCGTTGAGCGAAACGGCATCGAGTCGCTCATCGTCATCGGTGGAGACGGCACCCTGCGTACGGCTCTCAAACTGTCCGAGGACGGCCTTCCCGTCATTGGTGTTCCGAAAACGATCGACAATGACATTGCGGCCACCGATTACACCTTTGGCTTCGACACTGCTCTCAGCATCGCCACAGAGGCCGTCGATCGGATCGCCACAACTGCGGAAGCGCACAACAGAATCATGCTCGTCGAGGTAATGGGAAGAACCAAAGGTTGGATCGCTACCTACGCGGCCATCGCCGGCGGCGCCGATGCCCTACTCATACCGGAAATCCCATATGACCTCGAATCGATTGCCAAGACGATCAAGAAACGTCACCGGCAGGGCCGCACATACTCAGTCGTGGTCGTCGCCGAAGGCGTCGCCCCGCCGCCGGGAACCGAGACGAAGAACGCAATAGACGCATTCGGATTCGAACGACTCGGTGGGGTTGCCTACGCGATCGCTCCGGTGCTCGAACAGCTCACCAGTTTCGAAACCCGCGTCACGGTACTGGGCCATTTGCAGCGTGGAGGAACCCCTACGGCTTTCGACCGCGTCCTCGGCACCCGGTTTGGCGCGGCTGCGGCCGATATGGCAATAGCGGGCGAAGACCAGGTGATGGTTGCAGTGCAAGGCGACAAGATGGTGACGGTGCCACTCGAAACTGCCTGTGAAGTCATCAAAGGGGTCGATGAAGACCTGTTTGAGCTGGCGGCGACCTTCTTCAACTGAGTCGCGCGAACGCGGCCAGACCGGTGGCCAGGTCGACGATCGATCGGAACTCATCCGCCCGCTGGACCGGCATGGCCTTGGCTGCCAGCTCGAATCGTTCCGACTCGAGCGCTCCGACCGCATAGGCACTGAGGGAGGTGATGGCCGTGCGCACACCCTTGCGCAATCGAATGCTCTCGGTGTGGGTCATCGCTTCGATTTCTTCATCGGTCCAGTTGGTCAGAAGATCCTTGTAGGCGGCAGCCAGCTCGCCGAGTCCAAGTGCGGCAGATGTGACGATCAGCGCCAAGCGCTTCTCTTCTCCGGTTAGCTGTGATGGCGCCATGACTTCCTCGTGGTAGGCCCACCAGCGACTCAACAACCTCGGCTGCCAAGCCATGATCGTCCATGGAGGGGGAACAAGGTCGAATGAGCGCCTGATCCGGATCAAGGTCGGGCGGGACTCATCATTCACTGGTGGCTCCGGCACCTGCGGGCCATCGAAGCACGCCGGTGCCTGCCGTACCCGATCAATCATCCTGGCTGCTGCTCCGATGCCAACACACCCGATAGCTCCCTTCCACCCGTACAGATCTGTGACAACCGAGACGACGGCGCGCGTCGGCGAACCTGCATACGACTCTGCCGCCAGCCGCCCCGCGTCGACGGCGGCACTGGTCGTAGATGGTTCGCTTCCCCACTGCGCGAACTCGCGCCTGCTGGGTGATCCGGCGGGTACCGCCGCGTATACGGCCGCCGACGCGACCCTCTCCGGGACGCCCTCCGGCACAAATGAAGCCGTCAGAACCGCGAGCTGAAGGGCTCGAAGTGCTCCGGCATCAGACATCGACCGACCCGAAATCTGGGTCTCCTAGAGACTCGAGCGACCCGGCCAGATCCTTGGGTATCTCAGCGTCGAAGGTCATCGGCTCGTCTCTCACCGGATGAACGAGCTCCAGCCGGTGTGCATGAAGCCACAGTCGGCCGGCTCCAGACTTCAGCCCGCCCTTGCCGTAACTGCGATCATCGAATACCGGATGACCGATTGAAGCCAGGTGGACCCGGATCTGATGGGTACGACCCGTCTCGAGGGAGACGTCCAACAGCGAGGCCTTCTCATCCCAGCCCGCCACCACCGAGTAATGCGTTCGAGCCGGGCGACC
Organism: Acidimicrobiia bacterium; assembly: GCA_048550235.1. Taxonomy (GTDB): domain Bacteria; phylum Actinomycetota; class Acidimicrobiia; order Spongiisociales; family JAHEDJ01; genus JAHEDJ01. Next base: position 7,586 of record JBLYYS010000328.1, read on the forward strand.
GTCCGGATGGACTGCCATTCGTGTGGCCCGGACAGGATCGCGTCCCACGGGAGCATCGATCGTTCCCGTCGTCATAGCGAGGCGGCCGTGTACGAGCGTGTGGTAATGCCGCGAGACCAATCGGCCACCAATAGCCGTCTGCAATTCCGAGTGGGCGTCGGCGGTCTTCGCAACCAGCAGCAGTCCGGAAGTCTCGCGATCGAGTCGATGCACGATTCCCCAGCGGCCATCCTCGCCGACTCCCTCAATCTCAGGCCAGCGGGCGAGAACTCCACTCGCCAGCGTTCCTGTCTCTTTGCCGGCACCGGGATGGACAACAATTCCTGAAGGCTTGTCGATGACGATCATCCATTTGTCCTCGAAGACAACAGAGAACGGCACATTCGGGTCGGGGACGAGCAAAGGTTCGGTGGTGGGTTCGAAGAAGGAAATGATCGTTCCCTCTCTAAGACGTTCGTTGCCGGCGGCCGACCGCCCGTCTACCTCGACACCGGAGGCCTCGACCATCGCAGATGCGGCTGCCCGGCTGATGCCGGCCAGCACGGCCACAATCTTGTCCACTCGCTCGCCGGCTAGCTCAGAGGGGACCGGTCGGATCACCCGCGGCGGATCGTCGCCAGAATCAGGAGTACCGCCCCCACTGATATCGCGCTGTCTGCGATGTTGAAATTCGGCCATAGCGGGGTCTCGATCCAGTCGACAACGGCACCGTCAAACCAACCAGGTCCTCGAACGATCCGATCGATCAGGTTACCCAATGCGCCGCCCATGATTGCACCCAGTGTGATCGCTTCGAAGCGTCGATCAACCGAACGCAGAGCAAAGATGATCAGACCACTGGCAATGATGGCCGCCACCGCTATGACGCTGCCTCCACCTTTGAAAAGGCCATAGGCGGCACCACTGTTGAATGCGAGTTCAAATTCGAGAATGCCATCGATCGCGACAACGTCGCCATCGACGAGTGCATCAACCGCCCAGAGCTTGGTGATCCGGTCGAGTGCCACGACTATGGAAGCAGTCACCCCAGCCAGCAGGTAGGCGCTCCGCGTCGAGAAGCTGGATTCAGCGTCGATCTCTGGCACAGTCCACGCAGAGCGTGACATAAGGAAGGGCCTCGAGGCGTGCCACCGGAATCGGTTTGCCGCAAGCCTCACAGTCGCCGTACTCACCCTGATCCAGGCGAACGAGGGCGTGTTCGACCTTGACGAGGAGATCGGCGGAGTTCTGATCGATGGAGAGTTCTTTCTCGTACTCAAACGCCATCGAGCCGCCTTCAGCCGTCATCGGATCCGGACTCCGTTCTGCGGCCGTCTCTGCCAGGCGGGCTTCCTCACGCTCCTGCTCATGTTCGTCGAGCAGCCGCGTCAGCGCGTCACGCTCTTCTTCGAGCTTCTTGCGAAGCCGATCGAGCGTTCCTGTAGAGAGTTGACGAGCCATGTTCCTCCTCTCGGCGGGAGGAACATAGCACGGAATCGGACCCACTCCGGAAGCACTATCGGCGCACAGTCACATCTCGCACCGGTTCACGCGGATCCGTCCGGGTCATCGGCCAGCAATTCCGTGACCTTCGAAGGAGAAAGGCCGGCAACTCGTACCCGTTTCCGGCGTGCCTTGGCTCCACTCTCCAACGCAACCTCCGCACCAAGAACCTTGCCGAGCATCTTCAGCATCGCCCGGTTGGCTTCGCCATGTTCTGGTGGCGCGGCAACGCGAACACGCAGTGCCTCGTTGTGTATCCCAACGATCTCCGAACGGCCGGCCCCCGGCACAACCCACACATCCAGGATCGTGTCGGATCGATCCCCGCGCAAAA
>JBLYYS010000329.1:0-9640 GCA_048550235.1 Acidimicrobiia bacterium
AAATCGCGGCTGACGAACTTGAACGGCTTGAGCACGGGAACCGCCCGCTCAACGCCCGACATTGCCTCCCAAGGGAGTTGCTGAATCCGAACCCGATCGCCGAGCGCACCGATGACCGTCCTGAATCGGCCTTCGGAGATATGGGCTTCTGAGTCGATGCTCTTGAGGCGTTCCACGACGTGGGCAACGTCTTCCGACGTCGCATCCTTTTTCATCACGATGATCATGGCGCTCATTGTCGCATCGTTTCACCGGCGGGTGATCCGTCTACGCCCGCGTCGGCCAAAGAGATCGATCGCACCACGGCGCCGGTCGGCACCGTCGCCCGTAGCCCCTCAGTGACTTCGTCCACGACGTCCGGGTCCCACAGGCTGAACAACAACGCTCCTGCCGCGTCCCCACCGAACAGCGCCAACCGGCACTGGGGATCTTCGATGAATTCGTCGGCCAGTTCCTGCAGCCAACCGGCCGGAACGTCAGGCGGAGACTCGATTAAGAGAGCACGCATCTGCGGCATGGTAACGACCGAATACCCGCACCGTTCTTAGACGTACACTTGTGGTCATGAGGCGGATCATGGTGACGGGAGCGGCAACCTGGACGGGTGGTCGCCTCGTACAGAGACTCGAGGGACTCCCCGACGTCGAGGTCATCGCGGTCGACGAGCTACCACCAACGATCGAGTTCAACTCGCCGGTCCACGAACTGGCGATAGATGAACTTGAATTCGCCCACTTCTTCCTCGACACGCAGCCACACGTCCTGGCACACCTTCAGGCGATTGATCGAGCGGCGATTCTCGGAAGAGAGAAGTCACATAGCCGGGTCGTGATGGGCGCTCACGGCTTGTTTGGTGCGCTACAGAGATGCACGGCCATCGAGAAGGTCGTGATGAAGTCGGATTCAGCCTTCTACGGATCGGGTCCCCGTCAACCATCGATCGTCACCGAAGCATCCGCCCCCAAACGCTCCACGAGTGCTTTCTCTCGCAGCATCAGGGACGTCGAACGACTGCTGAGCGAGGTGGCCGCCGATCTTCCCCACGTCACATTCACCACCCTCAGGCTGGCGCCGATCATCGGACCGGACATCGACAACACACTCAGTTCCTATTTGCGGTTGAGGGTGGTCCCGACATTGCTGGGGTATGACCCACGTATGCAACTGATACATGAAGAGGACGCGGTATCGGCGTTGCTACACGCGATCGGCCACGACGTCCCCGGCACCTACAACATCGCAGCCGAAGGCCAGCTCTACTTGAGCCGGATTCTGAGATTGGGACGGCGGGTGCCGCAACCGCTGCTCCCTCCCCAGTATCGGGCGGCGATACGGACACTGCGGACACTCGGCCGGCGCTACCCGGGCCGACTCGAGGTCTATTTGAGGTATGGCCGGGTAATGGACACCGACAGAATGTCTGAGTCCTTCGGGTGGTCTCCGCGACTAACGGCGCGACAGGCAGTCCTCTCTATGTACGAACGGATCGAAGCTCCCGGAACGACGCGATGAGCGACTCGATCACCACCCTTCTCGATCGTCTCAGCAGAGATGAACTGCGCGCGTTCGCGCGGGCCGCCGATATCCCCGGCCGCTCGAAAATGACCAAGACCGAACTCATCGAAGCGGTGCGAACCGAACTGGAAACCGCAGCCACGACCGACCCACCACCAGCTTCGCAATCCGGGGAGGCCAAGCTCTCCGAAGCTCGCCGGCGGAGGCTGGCGGCGTCACGCAAATTCGAGTGGATGGTCGATCGACGACGGTCATGCACGCTCAGAACGATCGAGGGATTCGCCTGCGGTTTGCCCGCAGTCGCAGATGCAGAACGGTGCGCCTTGCACGGCGGAGTGGACATCTCCAACCTGGCTCTGCCGGCCTCCGGACATCTGGGGATCGACACCTGGCCTTCCCTCATCCGCCACCTTCTGCTGGCGTCCTACGACAGTGACGCTCTCGGATTGGACCCGGTCGTGTCGGAGATGATCTGGCACATCGCCAACTTCCTCTATTTCGAGTACTTCCGGGTGAGCGTCGACGGCATCGAGAACGTCCCGATGGAAGGTGCCGCAGTACTCGTCGGCAACCATGCGGGCGCGTTCATCCCGTATGACGGAATGATGCTCCAGCTAGCCGTCGTCAATGAGGCAAAACTGCCGAGGCGGGTTCGAGTGGTGGGCACGGAGATACTCAATCTGCTGCCGTTCCTCTCCCACCTCTACCGAAAGGCAGGTGCGGCGTTTGCCAGCAAAGAGGACGCCAGGTGGGTCCTCGACAACGGCTACCTACTGGGAGCCTTCCCGGAAGGCGTCCCAGCATTCCAGAAGCCGCATGCAGAGGCATACCAGCTGCGCAGGTTCGGGAGGGGTGGCTTCGCATCGCTGGCCATCGAGGCAGGTGCACCAATCGTTCCGGTCGCCATCGTTGGGTCTGAGGACGTCCACCCGGCACTCTTCAGTTCTCGCCGGCTGGCACAGCTGTTCAAGTTGTTCTTCCCGCAGCAACGGGTCGACGAACTCGGCGTGTTCCTGAACCCGATCCCCCTTCCGGTCAAGTGGCACATCAAGTTCCTTCCTCCGATCGAACCGGATTCCTTCGGACCGGAGGCCGATCGGCTCACCGTGCTCGAGGTAACGGAACACACACGTGAGGTCATTCAAGGGGCACTGGACGCCATGCTGAGCGAACGGGATTCGATGCTCTGAGCGGCCGGTAATCAGCTCTCTCTCGTCTGCTTGCAAAAGTTAGCACTCTGCGATATATTGCTAATTGTGAGTGAAAAACAAGACGAAGGCACCGGCTTGGCCGAACTCGGAGCGTTCATCCGTCAGCAGCGCGAGCGGTCGCGCATGTCGCTGCGCCGGTTGGCCGATCGGGCAGGGATCTCGAATCCATATTTGAGCCAGATCGAGCGTGGACTGCGCAAGCCGTCGGCAGAAATCTTGAAATCGCTCGCCAGGGCACTCTCGATCCAAGCGGAATCGATGTATGTGCACGCCGGGCTGCTCGAGGACGGTTTCTCACCCCCCACCGTGGTGGAAGCGGTTGAAGCCGACACGATCCTCAACCCCCGGCAGAAGCAAGTGTTGCTCGAGCTCTATCGGACTCTGATCGAATCCGATGGGATCGAGCAGGAAACAGAGGAGAACAAATGATTGATGCCAAGAAGGCACTATATGCAGCCGTCGGAGGCCCGATGGTCACCGTCAAGCGAGCGGGCGAGCAGTTGAAGGAGCTATCCGACAAGCTGACCGACCGCTTCGGCGAGGTGAGCGACAAACTCACCGATGACGCTCGCAAAGAGTTCGACCTGTGGGCGGACGAGGGCGAGAAAATGGTCAACAAGCTGTCCGAGCAGAAGGTCGTCGAAGACCTGAGCGCCCGGGTGGACATCGACGAGATCCAGGAGCGTGTTGGCAAGCTGCGCGACCAACTCGAGGACATCCTCAGCTCATGGCGCGACTCGTTCGCTCCGCACGATGAGGTTGAAAAACCGGTCGTCGAAGTCGAGAAGAAGCCTGCTGCCAAGAAGCCAGCTGCCAAGAAGACGACCACAGCAGCCAAGAAACCGGCAGCCAAGACGGCTCCGGCCAAGAAGCCGGCAACCAAGAAGCCCGCCACCAAGAAGACAGCAGCCACTGCTGCCAAGAAGCCAGCTGCGAAGAAGACGACTACGGCCGCCAAGAAGCCGGCGGCGAAAAAGCCCGCAACGAAGGCCACGGCCTCCAAGTAGACAGACAAGCATGACGATGAGCCGCCCGCAGCTGCCGGGCGGCTCATCCAATTGCTAATGGCGAACGGCTAATCGCCGAGGACCAAAGCTGATAGCTGAAAGCTGAAGGCTGATAGCGAGCGGGCCGAAGGCCCGCTCAATACCTCACCGATGGCTCGAGTTCCTTGGCCGACTCGACCCATCGGGACACCATCGATTCCGTCGGCAGGCGCCGTACGAGTTTCTTCTTCTCGTTGATCTCGATCATCTTCTTGGTGAGCGAAGCGGCGTTTCGACGGCGTAGCTCCTTGATCGTATCGACGCCGACAGCCTCGAGAAGGTCCGAATACTCCCCGCCGACTCCCTTGCACCGCATCAGATCAGCCCGATTGACCCATTCGAGAATCTGCTTCTCGGAGAATCCCGTGTCCGCAGCCAGAGATCGCCGGCCCTTGCGATCCGCCGCCCGCTTGAGGAGGGCTTCGGTCGTGCGAATGCCGTTCTTCCTCAACTTGGTCGCGGTTCGTTGCCCGATCCCTTCAACAGCACCAATAGAAGGCACGCCCACTCCTTTCCGGATGAATCAACCGATGGCTTCTGTGGAGACACACTACCGAAACGCCCTGGGCGCGCGCCCGTCAGCTTCGGGGTTGCAGCTCCCCGACGTCTTGCTCGGTGTCGACATCGCGAGGCGGCAGGTGTTCAAACCAAACCTCCTTCACCCATTCCGGATGAGCCTGCAGTAGGCGCTGTGCTCCCGCATCGCCCTCGAGACTCATCAGTCGCGCCCAGAGGGAACGGTCGATGATGACCGGATTCGCCCACGTATACCGGTACTTGGGAACAATGGCCGGCCGCTTCTCTCGCTTGGCTATTTGGAGGAGTTCGGCGATGACATCCGGACGGAGTTCGGGTTGATCTCCCATGGCGATCAGAACTTTGTCGGCACGAGATTCTCTTGTGAGCGTGTCGAGGCCAACCCGCATAGAAGAAGCAATGCCTTCGGTGTACTCGTCGTTGACGACCACCGAGGCTCCTCCAAAGTCCACTTGCTCGAGAATCGCGTCGGTTTCGTGCCCGATGACCACCCAGATCTCCTCGAGGCCGAAGGATCGTATCTGGCCGATGACATGCTGGAGAAGGGGACCGTCGCCCCATGGAAGCAGTTGCTTGGGAGAACCGAGACGCGACGACGAACCGGCGGCGAGGATGAGAGCGGCAATGGACATCGACACCACTATACGAGCCGAGGAGCAGCGGCCGGTCGGTCCCTGCTCGCCTAACTGTGCCGGGCCTGCACCATCTCGGCCAGAATCTCGACAGCAACCTCCTCAGCGCTTCCCGCGCCGAGGTCGAGTCCGATGGGTCCGTGGATTCGATCAAGCGCGAGAGGCGGCACTCCTGCCTCGATGAGGCGCTCCAGTCGTTTGCGATGAGTCTTCCGGCTCCCCATCGCTCCGAGGTACCTGACGTCGGCCGCCAGGGCCGCCTTGAGCACCGGGTCCTCATAGCGGGGATCGTGCGAGAGGATCACCACGAAAGTGCGTTTGTCCAGGCCCAGTTGCTCCAGAGCGTCTTCCGGCCATTGGACGATCACTTCGTCTGCATCCGGGAACCTCTCGGAGGTCGTGAAGGCTGCGCGAGGATCGCAAACGGTGATCGCGAAGCCGGTCCGAGCAGCCAGGGCGCTTAGTGCCTGACCGATTTCTACGGCGCCGAAGATAACCAACCTCGGCGGCCTGGCGACGGGTTCGATGAAGATCTCGATGTCATCGGCCACTGCAATAGTCGGTCGCTCGGTCGCTATCACCGCGCGCACTTGGGATTCGATCTCGGCAACTACGTTGTCGGGCAACGCGTTCGGAAGAAACCCATCATCGCCGTCGTAGATCGCTCGGGTTCCGAGCGAAGCACCTGCAAACACGCCGGCGAATGCCCCCGAACGACCTGAATCGACATAGCGGGCGATGTCTCGAACGTCCCAAGGTTCGATGAATACGTCGATGAGGCCTCCACAGGACAAGCCCACTTCAAAGGCGACGTCGTCCGCGATCCCATAGTTGACCACCCTGCCCAGGCCTGAAGCCAGGACTTCCTGTGCATGAATGAAGACGTCGTTCTCGACACAACCGCCCGAAACCGAACCGGCCATGTCTCCGGCGGACGAGACCAGGAACCGACTGCCGAGCGGTCGCGGCGCCGGGCCCTTGACACGGATGAGAGTGGCGGCAGCGACCTTCTTACCTTCGGCCGTCCAACGCCCGGCGACCGCCAGGGCCTGGGCAAGATCCACCGGATCAGCCTTCGTCGAGAAGGTGGTCGGGAACGTGATTCCATTCGAAGTGCGCGCCGTCGGTGTAGGTCCAGCCTCCACCCCAGGCAAACCCCCACTTCTGGAAGATGGCGGCAATGTCGGGGTCCATACCGATCCGACCGCCGTAGGGGTTATCGCTGGGATTGATATCGATGGCGATCCCCCAAGTGTGCCGTGACACGGCCCCACCCTTGTCGCCGCCGCGGATCAGGCGGGGGTTGTAGCACCCGCCGGCGATCTGGAAATCCTGACGGTCGATGTGTGTCCACAGACCTTCGTTGATCACTTCATCGATGGCGGATCGCAGGTAGGGAACCACCACCCGGTGGCAACGGAACGGTCCGAGTAGAGGAAGCGAGATGTTGACGATGTTCTCGTCCTTCCACGCCGGGTCGATGATGACCCGATCGCCTTCTCCTGTCTTCTTGTAGGAGAACTCACCGAATCGCTCCTTGACCAGGACTGTGGGCAACACACCGTCGGGATCCTCCGGGTCGTCGAGACTGGAGATCCGGAGTCGCACGTCCGGTAGTCGGGTCCACAGGTCGATAACGATCTCATCCTGTGAGCGGAATCCCCACACCACAATCGAAGACTTGCGTGCGAACCCGAATGAGGCGGCCGAAGACTCTGAAAAGATGAGTTCAGCCCACCACACCGACTCATCGGGGGCGATCGCCCCAACCGTGAACCGCTGGGTGGCCCCATCCCATCCGACGAACTCCACCTCATCGCCAACCTGGGCGCCGCGCAGATTGGCAGAGGTTTCGCCGAGCACGACCGTTCCGTCGATCAGTGCTGTTGCCACATCGTTACCGATCAGTGGTGCCGCCCGGACCGGGTCGATCGCCAACGATGACATGGGGATGAAGTATCCCGGAGGAGGCTCTTGCACAACCGCACCGGCGCGGTAGACGCCCTTCATCTGGAGCGTGCCCCGATGGATTGGAACCGATCGGGCACCGTGCTCAGCGGATACACCGACGACGGCCAACTCGGATTCGGTGGACAGACCGCCCGGTTCGTACACGCTGATGACGGAGGCACCGGGTGTACGGCCGGCGGCATCCGCAGGGGTTGGGGGGAGGACGCCGACAACGAGCACCAAGACGGCAACGAACAACATCGCCCGCTGGATCACGTTTCTGCCGGACATCACACCGCCAGAGTACCCCGTCCCCGCCCCCTTCCTGGTTTCCTGTCAATCGAGGGCACCAAAAACGATGTGTCGGATTGACAGGAATCTCGGGTCGGTTTTTCTGTCAATCGCGCGTATCGAAAACGGTGTACCCGATTGACAGGAAGTCAGGTCAGGTGGAAGCGTGCCACCGTTTCTATGTGGAAAGTTTGGGGGAACATGTCCACCGGGGTGGCGTAGTCGAGTTTGTAGCCTCGACCTGCCAGCAGCTTCGTGTCCCTGGCAAGACTGGCCGGATCGCAGGCAACATAGGCGATGGCGCGTGGATCGGCCCGGGTGATCGCCTCAACCCCGGCCGCACCGAGGCCGGTACGCGGAGGGTCGCAGACCGCCACCGTCCAATCCCCCGCGCGCACCTGCTCAACTTCGGAGCCGATCACCTCGACGTCCACACCGTTCGCTCCACTGTTGTGAGCGAGGTCATCACGAGCCAATCCGGCCGACTCGATGGCCAGCACCCGCCCGGCCGCCCGGCCCACCGTCATACTGAAGAGGCCGCCGCCTGAGTAGGCGTCCAGCAGGACGTCTTCGTCCGTCACATCCAGTGCAGCCCGCACGAGATCCACCAGTGCCTCCGCTCCGGCAGTATTGTTCTGGAAGAAGGCCGACCCGGTCACGCGGAAACTCGCCCCGTCAATCGTTTCCTCGAGCCAGGGTTCTCCGTTGATCGCCTCCGGTCGGCCGCGCTTGGATCGACAGACCGGGAATGACCAGCCGAACCCGGATTTCGGCACCGGCCCTGAGACCACCGCCAGCCGGTCGCCTGTGTTGATCCCAGCCCGGACAGTGATGCGATGAAGCGGCGTCAAATCCCCGGCCTCACGAAGCATCTCTTGTAGAGGTTCCGCCAACAGAGGACATTGCTCGAGAGGTTCCAGACGCCGGCTCCTGCGCTGGTGGAGAGCCGGTTGACCATCGAGCACCCGGAAATCCATTCGATTGCGGTACCCGAACTCGGGCCCCGGCAGCACGGGAGACCGTACATCCGGCTCGGTCAGCCCTCCCAAATGCTCTAGTTGCCCGAAAACGGTTGCTCGCTTCCAACCGGCTTGGGTTGCTCGGGAGGCGAACTGCCACTGGCAGCCGCCACATTTCTCGAAGTGGGGACAGGCCGGCTCGATGCGGTCGTCCGACCCTTCCACGACCGATCGCATCACTCCCCTGGCCCACGATGGGCGTTCTTCCAAGAGCTCCACTTCGACGAGTTCGCCGGGCAGGGCGCCGTCGACGAAGACCGTTTTGCCGTCTGCGCGGCCGACGGCGTCACCGCCGTGGGCCATGTCATGGGTGCGAAGCCTGATCAGGGCAAGACCTCGTCGAGGATCTCCACCAACGATCCTTGGAGCCAGGACAAGTAGTCGAACAAGGCCTGGTCCGACTCGCTGGAGAAGCCGCCCGGCAATCCGGCACGAGCCGATTGGACCAGACGGGCCTCCGTCAGCACACGCAACCATGCCTCGGCCTCGGCTGTGGACAAGACAACCCCGTCGGCACCTGCCTCAACGGTCAGCGAGAACGCCGATCTATCTGCCGCCCGCCCGTGCTCGAGTTCGTTCGCGAGCAGTCGGCGAAACTCGGCGTCTGCCGCCTCATCGTCGGGGTAGGTGTGGAGATCCAGACGTACCGCGGCCGGGTCGGGCTCGTACTTCCCGACCGAGTCGAGTAAAGCCGGAACCAACGAAAGCAACTCGACCTCCCAGTTCGCCAAAGTCATGCGCACGCCTCCCGCACAGGGAGCAAAAGGTTCGCTCATGCGCGCTCCAACGTGGCCAGCAGCCCATGGACCTGAAGGCGAAAGCTGTTCAACTCGGAGTGTTCCCGTGTCCCCGAGATGACAGTTGCACTCCCTCTCCTGTGAATGTCGAGCATCGCCTCCGTGGCCTCACTCCTGGACATGCCAAGCACGCGCCGAAAGACGTACGCCACGTAGGCGGCCAGGTTCACTTCATCGTTCCAGACCACGACATTCCAGGTCTCCATGCAATCGACGCTAGCCGAACGAGGCCGGATTGGGGAGACTCCGATGGCGAAAACGACCAGGCCAGCCGGGCCAGGAATCAGCCCCAAGGCGCGAAAACCTCCTTCCAATTCTCGACTCAAAAGGTTGTTACCTATCGTAATATACTCTCATATACCCACGAGGATCTTGCACGTTGGACCCCCTCAGACACCCCGATCTGATCGACCTGACCCGCCAATTACGCAGCCAGTGGGAACGCGTTGTCGACGCAGAGCAAGCAGCCGCCAGGGCCACCTGGCTACGCCGACGAACGCTTCGCGATCGGCTGATCGACGCAGAAGACAGGTCCGAACACACAACGATCTGGTGCATCGACGGACGCTCGCCGTCCGGAAGAGTTCTCTCCGTCGGGTCGGATCACGTCGTTCTCCGAACGGGCGAACGACACCGATTCAT
>JBLYYS010000330.1:0-3847 GCA_048550235.1 Acidimicrobiia bacterium
CGGGCCTCCTCACTGAGACGTGACGTTCTGGTCGGCTCGGAGTACGGGTACTGATCCGTGACCGTGTACATGTCGATCATCCAGATCATTCTTCCGCCGATGGTGACCAGGTACGGGTCGCCATCCGGATACAAGAACGGTGCAGCAGTAGTGACCCGATCAGTGATGTTACGAACCATCAAGACCTTGCTGTCACTGGTCGGTTGCTGGGCGATCAGAGTATTGAAGTCCCCGAACCGAAGAGCAAAGGCGGCTCGCTTGAAGATGTTGCCGATGGGAACGCCCCCGGCTCCGTCGTAGGAGTTGAACTCGACAGCGTTCTCACCCGCGCCGAGCGGAAAATCGACCTCTTTCTCGTTGGTGGCGACGATGACGAAACTGCCGGACTCCAGGCCCTCTCCGAAATAGACCCGCGGTTGATCAACTTCGAGCCCCGCCACTTCGGTCTCCGGCGGGATGTCCTTGACGAAGAAGTCGGGTTGTCCCTCGACCGTCACCGCGTTGGCAGGGCTCAATACCGCGCCAAAACCGTGGGTGAACACGAGATGCTCATTGACCCACCCTTCAACTTCGAGACCGGCGAGGTCGAGTTCGCGGGCCGACAGCATCACCTGTGTGAGCTCACCATCGATCATGTAGCGATCGATATCAACATCCTCGAACTTGTAGAACGTCCGCAGCTCCTGCAGCTGCCGGTATGTCGACTCGAGCACGGCCGGATCCCACAACCTCAGATTGTCGATGGTCGGGCGATTGGCCTCGATAGCGTCGGCATCGAGATCCTGAGTAGCGAGGAACGGGCGCACTTCGACATCCGAGAGCCCGAACGCTTCTCGAGTGAATTCGATCGTACGCGCGACGTACGGGAGCTCGCGCTCGATCTCATTTGGATCCACCTGAAATCGCTGCACTGCTGCCGGAATGATGTTGCCGACGACCAACGAAACCGCCAGCCAGCTGCCAACCGCGACGGCCGGCAGCATCCAACCCCGTCGCCGGAGGTTGTACAGCAGCAGCGCGGCTGCCGCCAGCGAGATCAGAGCGAGAAGGTTCAGAGCCGGTATCCGCGCATTGACATCTGTGTATCCGGCCCCAAACACGGCTCCGCCCGGCGAAATGAGCAGTTCATAGGTATCCAGCCGATAGGCGCCGGCCTTCAGGATCGCCAGCAGCGCGAACAACACTGAGAGATGGGCACGGACGCCGGCCCCGATCTCCGGAGCACGGCCCTGCCGCAGCCGGATACCACCGTTGAGGTAGTGAAGGGCGGCCACGAGGATGGCGGTAGCGACAACGAGTTGGAATGACCAGTTGACCAACTCACGCCACAGGGGCAAACGGAAAACGAAGAACCCGACGTCGGTTCCAAACTCGGGGTCGTTGATTCCGAAGTCGCTCGCATTGAGGAAGCCCAACACGGGATCGAGCAGCGTCGCCGTCCCAATTCCGAGCATGACGCCGAACACCGCAGCCAGTAGGAGCCGAACCCGCCGTATGCGGGGTTCAATCCACTCACTGAACCGTTCAACAACTTCCTCGTCGTCCCCGAGATCCACGAGACGGAATCGCGGGGAAAGGCGGTCGGCCATGATGAGGTTCCCGAACAGGAACCCGAATGCAACCAGAGATGCCACCACCACGATGGCACCGGTCGTCCAGAACCGGGTCGACCACACCGATACCAGGTCGACGGACTTGAACCACAGGTAATCCGTCCAAAACCCCGCCAATGTGCGGAGAGCCAGAAGAACGATCGCGGCAATGACAATGACGATCCCGAGGCCACGCCGACGCGGGGCAGGGGTGTATTCAGTTGGTTCACGATTGATCATGCAGCAACCATTCTAAGAACAGGCGACGGGTATAGGGTCGGGAGGGTTCCCGACGGGTTCAGTTCACACAGGGACGATGGTACACCGGCAACCCGGATGAACCGGAGGCACCCCGTCAACCCCCGGGAAATCGGAATTGATCGCAACCGACCCGGCCTTCGCCGCTGCCCGACAACTCGTGCAACCCCGCCCTGCCAGTACCCAGGAAACCGTCGATGCTCCTGCCGAGGCGGCACCGGCGAGAATCCCGCGATGGAATGCCGTCGAGGCGTATTCACGCAAGCGTCGCTCGGCCTCGTCTGTCCTCCAGGCCCTATACACACGGGATAGCGAGGCAGAGAGCGCCCTCGGCCCTTGCTCCCCGGCTGATCCAACAACGTTCGCCAGGGCATCCTTCAATCCGGCCGCGAACTCCTCAGAGTGATCCGGGACATCGAGCTTTTCGGGTTTTGGTCTGCCCGTCTCGACCCCAAGTATTGAACCGGCCGTCGACTGCCCCGCCGCGTAACTCTCCTGCACCAGCACCATGAGATCGCCTCGCACACGTTCCGCCAGATCCACGGATTCGGGGTCCCATCGCTCGTTGACGCGCACATCTTCGAGAGTCAGATTCTGTGCTTCGGTGAGTTGCCGCTTAACCCCTCGCAGGACGCGATTGGCGATCGGGAGCAGAAGGTGATCGCGACCCGCGATCGCGTCGTTGGCATCTGCAACACCCGCTTCTTCACCAACGCTAGGCGGCTCATCGATCATGACTTCGGCAGGCGCCGGCTCAGGCGGGTACTCGGTCGCCGCCGATGGCACGTCCGGTTGCTCGTCTGGCTCGCTTCGCAGCGTTGCGAACAAGGAATCGAGCGCCCATGTCTCTTCGGCCACAACCGGCTCCGAGGTCTCCACTTCCTCTTCTACTTCGGCCACTTCGAGAGCTTCAGTGGCGACATCATCGTCGTCGACCTGTGGCTCGTTCTCGGCGCCACTGACGACAACGTCGACTTCGCTGGGCGCTTCGTCTTCAACCTCGGCTGATTCGCCGGCGAGCTCTGCCAGTGCTGCCTCGTCGCGCAAGCGCCGAACCTCATCGGCCAGAGAGGCTGCATCCACAGGCTCATCGGACGCGCTCGGCTTCGATGCGGCAGGGATTATCTTCACGGAGTCGGGCGGCGACCAGCGCTCCTTCTTCTCGACGTCGGCTCCCGAATCAGATTTCTCGGCGGGTATCAGTCGGACGGTCGGCGGATGACTCGATGGGCTCGGCACCGGCTCACGGCGATCCTCGATCTCGGTCTCCATGGTATGGATCGTCGAACGGACCGTTTCGAGTTCGGCCAGCAACTCATCACGGCGTACCTCGAGCGCACGGGCCCGCTCCTGCGCAGCGTCGGCTTGCTTGCGGGCCGTATCAATGATTTCGTCATGCTGAGCGCGAGCATCGACCAGCAAGCGCTCCGATTCCATCTTCGCCGTACGAACCTGTTCGTCGGCCTCCCGCCTGGCAGCAGCCTGAGAACGATGAGACTCGCGTTCCGAGTGACCGACTATTGCCAGCGCCTCACGCTCCGCCTCGGCGGCAATCACCTTGGCAGCCTCCAGGCTTTGATCGAGCATGGCCTTCGAGGTCGTCCAGGCGTCACCGCGCAAAGCCTCGGCATCCGACTGAGCAGCCGCGCGTTTGCTTCGACTATCTTCCTCGGCCGCGCGACGCCACTCCGCCACCTCAGCTGCAGCTCGCTCACGCATGCCTTCTGCGGCCATCCGGGCAGCCTCGAGAACCTCCCCGACCTCCGCTGCTACCCGTTGGAACTCAGAGCGCAGATCACCGTCATCCGGTTCACCGGATTGCACCAGCAGACGCTCGCGCTCGGCGTCGAGGCTCTCGATTGTGCGGGCAATCCGGTCGAGGAATTCTGCAACTTCCGACTGGTCGAAGCCGCGAAATGTTGTCCGGAAAGACCTACTACGAACCTGATCGGGGGAAACGAGGTCGGCCATTGCCGAAACGATACCCGCTCATCGAC
>JBLYYS010000331.1:0-2686 GCA_048550235.1 Acidimicrobiia bacterium
CCGACCGGCCGGCCGCACCGATCAGCCAGTCGAGGAAGGTCTCGGCGGTCGCCAGCTCCCGGGAGGACGCCACCACCGTCAGGTGATACGGATTTGGCGGCAAGTCGGGGACCGTGAGAGGTCGAAGCGACAGCGTCGCGGCGGCCGTCAGATATGAGCCAAGCTCGGCCAGGGTGTAGGCGTTCCTCTGGTCGGCGACCTGGAGCGTCAGACCCATGCCTTGCCCGGTCTCGAGATACCACGGCTGACCTACCGGATCGATGGCAGCCGCGGCCCATAGGGCTTGCTCAGCTTCGTGCGTTCCGCTGCCGTCTGCACGACTCACGAACGGATACTCATTTCCGGCGATAGCAGTAAGCGCGTCGACAACCGGCCCACCTGCAAGCCCGTCCGGAGGGCCTACGACGACGAACGAGCTGACGAAGACCAACTCATACCGCGCGGCTAGGCCGTCCTCGACGAACTGTGCCTCCAACTCCGGTCCATGCGTGATCATGACGTCGGCGCCCCCCAGACGACCGAGTTGAAGGACCTGTGACGTGGACTCCCCCACCACACTCAGTTCGACATTCGGGTATTCGGCCTCGAAAGCCTCCACCACGCTGTCGAGGATCCCGCTGTCGACCAGCGTCGTGCCTGCCGCCACGATCAGACGATGGTCCTGGGCGCCCGCGCAGGCGGTCAGGACCAGTAACAGCGCCGCCAGCAGGCGTTTCACGCGGGATTCACCCGGACTGCGGCAGCCTTGACGGTGGCCGTCACTCCGGCACCAGGGCGTAGCTGAAGTACCTCCTGCGATCCCGGAGTAACCAACGCCGCGATTCGAACACCCGCGTCGATTATGACCTCGACCAGGCGCCCGACGTCCCGGACTTCCGTGACCGTACCCACCCAGCGGTTCCGCGCACTTCCCGCCAAGCCATCGCGACCCCGGAAGAGAGTGACGGCTTCGGCTCCAAAGACGGCACGTGCCCTCGACCCGGGGCCGGGTCCGCCGAGGCCCCAGATCGTGAGCCCGCCCGTTTCCAGCGCAACCAACGATCCATCGACTCCGCCGACGACACCATCGATTACGTTGCCGATCCCGACTGCTGCCGCCACTTCGTCGGTAGCAGGCAGGGAGAACACCTCCCCAACCTCACCCTCTTGAACCAACCGGCCGTTGATCAGAACCGCCATCCGGTCCGCTAGAACGGCCGCTGCCTCTCGATCGTGAGTGACTATCACCGCGCCTCGATCGCCTATCTCCTCGATTACTACGGCGGCCACTCTCATACGGTCTTGTTCGTCCTGCGCAGAAAGCGGCTCATCGAGGAGCACAAAAGGCTCAGGACGGGCCAGGGCTCTGGCTATAGCGACACGTTGTGCCTCTCCCCCGCTCAGCGAGGAGGCCTCGTAGCCGAGCAACTCGCCGACCGCGAGTCGGTCGGCGATGCTTCGAGCACGACTGGCTTGTTCGGCAGATAGCCCGAGACCCATGTTGTATCCAGCACTCCCCCGGAAGAAGTAGGGCCTCTGCGGCAAATACGACGCCTCGATTCTCGGGCCACCACCGAGAGTTCCGGCGAGCAGGCGCAGCATCGTCGACTTGCCGGCTCCGTTCGGACCGAATACGACCAGGCGCTCGCGGGACTCGAGCGTGAGGTTCTCGAGCAAGAGAACCGATCCATCCTCGGGAAACCTGAGATCGAACCGTTCAGTCACGCTCGGCCCCCTTCAACTGCATGCGGGTGAGAAAGCCGTTGACTGCGGCGGCAACCAGGATCAGGACTATCCCAAGTGCCAATGCATCGCCGAAGTTGGACTGGCGAGTCTCCTGAACGATTGCCGTTGTCAGCACCCGGGTCTCGCCGACGATGTTCCCACCGACTATCAGGACCGCCCCCACTTCAGAAACCACCCTTCCGAACGCGGCTGCCACCGCGGCCACAACACCGGGCCAGACCTCAACTAGCACCAGCCTTCCCCGCTGAAGTCCGGAAAGCCGCAAAGCTTCCAGTTGCTCTCCTGCCGAGCGTGGCAACCCTTTGATCGCCCCGGCGGTTACCCCGGCTGCAATGGGGATGGCGAGTAGCGTCTGCGCCGCCACCATGGCAGCCGGAGTGAAGAGCAATCCGAGGCCACCGAGCGGACCGGCGTCCCATAGGACGAGCAGCAACGCCAGCCCGGCGAGCACAGGAGGGACTCCCATCCCGATGTTGACGGCTACCAACCAAGCAGAGCGAACCCGCGACCGGCCGAGTGCTATCCAGGTCCCGAGAGGAACTCCGGCGACAACACCCAGCACGGTGGCAGAGAGAGACACAACCAAGG
Organism: Acidimicrobiia bacterium; assembly: GCA_048550235.1. Lineage (GTDB taxonomy): Bacteria > Actinomycetota > Acidimicrobiia > Spongiisociales > JAHEDJ01 > JAHEDJ01. Next base: position 2,314 of record JBLYYS010000331.1, read on the forward strand.
TGAGGCCGAGGATCCGTCGCAGCTCACTACCGAATCCGAATAGCGCAGCCAGCGCGTCACTGAGGACTTCGAGCAGGAAGTCCATGAGCCCTGGTCAGGACTGGAAGTAGAAGAACCAGGCGACCACCCCGATGATCCCGGCATAGATCGCCAGCTTGAACAGCTTCTTGAAGATCCACCAGCCAACCAGTGCGGCAGCCGCAATACCGATATAAAGGGAGAGGTTTTCCATACCGAGAGGATAGCCCCGCACGAGAGCCAGCAGGAAACGCCGGCGAACGGAGCTACTTGCTCTCCTCAACCAGCCCCGACACCCACAGGAAACGACAACGAACGGGGCTACTGGCGTTCGCCAAGAGCACCGACACCCAGG
>JBLYYS010000332.1:0-2778 GCA_048550235.1 Acidimicrobiia bacterium
CTCCGACTTCGAGGTCGGCCGGTACGGCTCCATCTCTGACCAGGACGTCGCCCGACTCGCAGTGCTTCCCCACCACCGTGACGGTATCCGGGCGGTCAGCGCCTACCGCCCTCGGCAGGAAAGTCTCATAGCCACTGCCGTAGAGCACAGGGCGGGGGTTGTCGCTCATGCCTCCATCCACCGCGACGTAGGTGCGGATACCGGGCAACTGCTTGATCGTCCCGACCGAATACAGAGTGATCGCCGCGTCGGCAACGATTGCTCTCCCGGGTTCGGCGGTCACCCGTGCGGTGACGCCCTCGGTCCGCAGCGTGTCCTTGATGGCTGCTGCCCACTCGGTGATCGAAGGTGCGTCCTCGCCGTCGACGTAGGCGACGCCCAGGCCGCCACCCAGCGACAACTCCTCGACCTCGTAACGGACTGCCAACCCGGCGATCACCTTCGTCGCTTCAACGAAGGACTGAAGTCGGAAGACCTGGCTACCTATGTGGGCGTGAATACCGAGGAGATCCAAGGCGGGCGATTTGCGGATGCGATCTATGGCAGCGTCCGCCGCACCGGAAGAAACTGTGAAGCCGAACTTGGAGTCGTCGTGGCCGGTGGCGATGTACTCGTGAGTGTGGGCTTCGACCCCAGGAGTAACGCGAGCCAGGACGCCAATGGCCGATGAGTCATCTTGGTGCAGAGTCTCGAGTCGATCGATCTCATCGAAGGAATCGACCACAATCCGTCCCACTCCGGCTTCAAGAGCCATCGTCAGTTCCACCGGCGACTTGTTGTTCCCGTGCAGGACGAGCCGGTCCGGCGGCACTCCCGCTGCAAGTGCAACATGGAGCTCTCCTCCGGTAGCCACGTCAAGATGCATCCCCTCCTCGTTGGCCAGTCGCGCCATCGCCGAACACAGAAAAGACTTGGTGGCGTAGGCGACGCCGTTGCCGAAAGCGGCCACTGCTTCACGGCAGCGAGCTCGCAGATGTTCCTCGTCGTAAACGAAGAGGGGAGTGCCGAACCGTTCGGCCAGGTCGAGGACATCGCACCCGGCGATCTGGAGGCGCTCGTCAACGACGGAGCTGTTGTCCGGCAGGAGTTGTCGAGGTATCGGTCCGGCCATCGGGGGAGAGTACCTCCGATCGGAAGAACGGGCGGTGGTGGGTCGTCCGAACCTCGCCTCAACTCGGATTACCATCCCGTGCCAAATAGGCAGGAGCACGAGTTGCAGACAGTGGGAGTAGGAATTCTGGGCAGCGGCACCGTGGGGGGAACCCTCGTTCGGCGCCTGCTGGAAGAACCGGATGAGATCGCGCAGAAGGCAGGCCTCCGGCTCGAAGTCAGGCGGATTGCCGTCCGTTCGCTGAAGAAGACTCGTCCCTACACCATTCCCGCCGGCCTCCTCACTGATCGGCCCGAAGAGGTCATCGACGATCCGCAGGTGCAGCTCGTCGTTGAGGTCATGGGTGGCCTCGACCCGGCCGGAGAACTCGTTCTCCGGGCGCTCGATGCCGGTAAACCTGTGGTAACAGCCAACAAGGAACTGGTGGCCGCGCGCGGCCCGGACCTGGTCGGCCTGGCCGAGGAACGTGCCGTCTCCCTCCTCTTCGAAGCCGCCGTCGGTGGTGGGATACCGATCATCCGGCCCCTCTCTGAATCTCTTGCCGGCGAGCGAGTGCACCGGGTCATGGGGATCGTCAATGGGACCACCAACTACATCCTCACGAAGATGCTCGAGGAAGGCGCCGACTACTCCGACGTACTGGAAGAAGCACAGCTGCTGGGCTTCGCAGAAGCGGACCCCACCGCCGACGTTTCCGGAGCGGACGCCGCAGCCAAGGCTGCGATCCTGGCCAGCCTTGCTTTTGGTACCTGGGTTGGCGGCGACTCGGTGTTCCACGAGGGAATCGAGGATCTTCATCCGGCCGACTTCCGCTTTGCAGCCGATCTCGGCTACGTCCCCAAGCTGCTGGCAATCGCCGAAGACACCGAGGCGGGCGTGCTTGCCAGAGTTCATCCGACGTTGGTCCCGGACGATCATCCATTGGCATCGGTAAGAGGAGCCAACAACGCCATCTTCCTCGAGGGTCCGGCATTAGGTGAGTTGCTCTTCGCCGGCCCGGGTGCTGGGGGAGAGCCGACCGCTACCGCCGTGCTCGGCGACGTGATTGTTGCAGCCAGGGAACTCCTCGCCCACGCCCAGGTAGCTCCGCGAATCAGGTTCGCGCCCGGCAGTGTGCTTGCCTTCGAGGAAGCCATCACCAAGTGGTACCTCCGACTCGAAGTCGAGGATGCACCCGGAGTGTTGGCGAGTATCGCTTCCGCTTTCGGCGAACATGCAGTTTCGATCGCCTCGGTCTGGCAAGACGGTCGCGGGGATGAAGCGACACTGCTGATCGTGACTCACGACGCGCGTGAAGGTGACCTGGCCAAGGCTCGCGGCGCCCTCGATGGCCTGGATGCCGTGCGCCAAGTGGCTTCGGTCATTCGAGTGCAGAGCGACGCTCCGTGAGATACATATCGACCCGGGGCAGTGCTCCGGAGACCGACTTCGAAGGAGCGTTGCTGACCGGACTCGCTCCGGATGGAGGCCTCTACGTTCCGGTGTCGTGGCCCGGCTTGCCGGACCTCGAAGCCGATGATTCGTATGCAGATGTTGCCGCGGCCGTTGTCGCCCCGTTTGTAGAGGGCGTGTTTACTCACGACGAGATCCTCGAGTTTGCCTCGGACGTATACAGCCGGTTCCGCCATGACGCCGTCGCTCCTCTTCGGCCGCTCGGTGAGGGCGAG
>JBLYYS010000333.1:0-5048 GCA_048550235.1 Acidimicrobiia bacterium
GATCACGCACCATCTGCCGGCCAGCAGGCGCTGTGCGTAATAGACGGGTTCGAGCGAAGGCACCCGTGCCCGCTGCATCGCAAGAATATTGCGGATCTCGGCACGACCCGGTTGGTGTCGGTCAATGTGGCGGCGGCTGTTGCCAGCAGGCGACGCCCTTTCCTCCATCGTTCGAGGAGCTCCGCCGAGGGCAGAGCCCGCAACGGCGCCAGGGTGAATTCGTCTACTGCCGTACCACCATCCAGAATCGCGGCCGACAGCATCTCCACCTCGTGAGCGAAGTCGGCTGGGGTGCTGATCGCGAGCGCAGCCGAGCAATCGAAATAGGCGAGGTGAGCGATCTGGTCCAGAACCGTCCATCCTGGGCTGGGTGTCGGCAGTTGCCACTGTTCGTCGGTCAACTCCGACACAATCTCGTCCAGAGCGGCCTGCTCCGAGCGAAGGTCGTACGCAATCTTGCGGCAATCCATCGTCAGCACCGGTTCTCTACGCTGTGCGGGAGAGTAGTGGTACTACGCCTGCCCTTGTTGCTCGCCGGGGGGTGCCCGCACCCAAGTCGAGCGTCGCAGTCGATAGTCTGTTCCCCATGCGAACCACAGCAACAGCACTGGCACTCCTAGCGCTCATCACCGCTTGTAGCGGCTCGCCCGCAACCACGGTGACCACCACCCGTTCGGTGGCCCCGACGACGACCTCGTCGCTACTAGTCGAATCGACAGATCCGTCCTCGACCATTACCGCCACCTCAACAACAACAACTACGCCGACGACGACCACCACCACTCTCCCTGCACCGGAGACCTTCCTCATCGCCGGTCCGACGTGCCTACTCGGATGGTGGGATGGCGACTGGCAGAGCGAAGGCACGCCGCCGGTGGCGGGCGGTGAGGAGTATCAGGTCATTCGACTGGACGAACCGGTAACGATGTCGATCGGGACCGAGCCGCGCCCGTGGTGCGACCCACTTGAACTGGAGAATATCGAATTCGACCCTCCGCTCGCGGGTGAATGGATGGACCTCGACGCGATCGCCGTCCAAACGAGCGGTGAGGTGCGCCCCTACTCCGTGGAGATTCTCCCCAACACGATTCCTGCCTACATCGAGGCCACCGCGGGTCTGCTAGCCGCGACTGATCCGGTGATCAATCTCACACAGGTGATCCGGACCGATCTCGAGGGAGATGGCATCGACGAGGTCATTGTGGCGGCAACTTCGATGCCAGACAGTCCACTGGACACCGTGGAGGGCGACTACACCATCGTCTACATGCGCAAGGTGGTCGAAGGCGATGTCCTGACGGCCATCCTCGCAAGATTTGTTGCCGAAGAGGCCGGTCCGTTCAGTTGGGTCCGGTACGAGGTTTCCGCGGTCGCCGACCTGAACGGTGACGGCCGGATGGAGATCGTCATCGGTGGCCCCGTCTGGGAGGGAAGTCTCCTCACCGTGTACGAGTACATCAACGACGATCTGGGAGTTGTTGAGGTGCTGTCATGCGGATGCGGAGTCTGATCGGCGAATCCCCCGGAAGAAACGCGATCGCTCCATCAACACCGCGAGGGTCGTAGTGGTTCGCATGGTTGCCCTTGGACACTAGAGCGCGACATAGCTGGATTCTTCAAGATTGCTCCATGGACGGTGACAATCGCCGATGGTGGCGAGACACGAACTAGGTCTAGTACCCAGTCGGACATCGCGACTGAGTTGGCAGTTTCGTCGATGTAGGGGAGTCGGGAGGGGTGTGGACGAGCCAGCTGCTGACATCAACCGCCGGACCGTGTCAAATGCTTGATCGAAGCCAATCGCCGCATTAGATAGTCTCTTCCCATGGGAGGGAGATCTCCTGACCGAATACGAGTACCAGAACGATCACCTCGGATCGGCGGAGGTGTTGACATGCGGGTGCGGAGTCTGATTGGCCAATTCCCTTGATGGAACGCGACCGCTTCATCGATACGATCCGGGTGGCCGCGGTTCTCGTCGTGGTTTTCGGACACTGGATGGCGACCTCGGTGAAATGGGACGACGGTGGCATCGTCGGCGACAGTGCGCTGGCTGCGATCAAGGAGAGCCACCCGGCCACCTGGCTGCTGCAGGTGATGCCGTTGCTGTTCTACGTCGGAGGATTCGCCAACGGTCGTTCCTTCGCACAACACACCACCTACCTCGGTTATCTTCGGACCAGGCTCCAACGCCTGCTCCGACCGACGCTGGTGTTTGTCGCCGTTTGGATGAGTGTCGCGGTGGTGGGAAACATTCTGCCGCTGTCGCTTCCGAACCTCCTGGACCGCGGCGCCGACATTGCCGCGCTCCCTTTCTGGTTTGTCGGTCTGTACGTGGTCGTGGTCGCGATTGCCCCGGCCATGCTGCGGCTCCACAGGCGGTGGCGGTGGCGGGTTCCTCTAGTTCTGGCCTGCGGAACGGTGGTCGTCGACGTTCTGGTACATGTGCTCGGTCTATCAGGGTTCGGAGTCTTCAATTACTTCTTTGTGTGGCTGCTACCTCATCAAGTGGGTTTCTTCCACGATGAGAGACCGCCGGTTCCCCCGGCTCGATTGTGGGCAATCGGCATCGGAGGACTCACGGGGCTGATCACCCTGACGACGATCGGCGGGTATCCGGTTTCGATGGTCTTCGTTCCCGGCGCCGATCGTGGGAATACCGAACCTCCCAGCCTCGCCATCGTGGCGTTGTGCGCCTTCCTGATAGCCGGAGCATTGCTGGCCAGACCTTGGCTCGATGAAAGAGGCGGAAACTGGGTAGCCCGGTTGAACCGGGTCCCGCTGTCACTGTACCTATGGCACGTATCGGCGATCCCCATCGCGGTAGCGATCCTCTACCCGCTTGGTTTCCCGCAACACCCCATCGGCTCCACAGAGTGGTGGCTGTGGCGCCCCGTCTGGTTGCTGACCCTGGCGTGTGTGCTGACGGCGATCGTCGCCGCGGTCGCTCGCTTCGAGATTCATCCTGACGCGGTGACTCCCCAGCTGGCGCCTGATCGGCGTAGAGGGCCACTCGCCGGCATTGGTGTCACCCTGGTGGCGATATCACTCCTCGGCTTCGGAGTGACCGGATTCAACCGGCCACTGGCCGACACCGGTGAAGGTCTGCTCGGCTTCACCTTGAATCCTGCCCTGAACATTCTCCACCTCATCATCGGCTTGGTGGTTCTGTTCGCCGTCCAGGCCGTCGGCTCGGGAGCACTGACGAGTATGGCTGGTGCCGGAGCCACGCTGCTGGTGATCGGATTGGCAGGGATGCAGGGAGGCTTCAACCAACTTGGATCGAACATCCCGACCGCGACGCTGGATGTCGCGATCGGAGCGGTGTTGATGCTGGCATCCGTCCCGCTGCCGGCGAAGGAGCCCTCGCTGCATCAACGGCCTTGATCTGTAGCCTGCACAGGCTTGCTCTCCGACACGCTGAAACCTCTGCCGAAGCAGAGGTTTCTGTGGTCGGGCTGGGGAGATTTGAACTCCCGACCTCTTGACCCCCAGTCAAGCGCGCTAACCAAGCTGCGCCACAGCCCGTGTGGACGACAATCATAGCCACGCGCCGACAACCCAAACCCACTCTCGAGGCGAACTCACCAGGAGCAAGTCCCCCAGTCGAGTAGCCAATCACCCAAGCAGACCGCTCCTTCAATCAGGCGGATCGCCAAGTAGAGACCGACCGCGATCAAGGTGACAACAAAGAGGATCGGTCGGCGGCCGTCTTGTTCAGCCATCTTCGCGATTGCGCGTCCGCCGTCTGGCGACGATCTTGATCGGCGTTCCGATGAACTCTTCGACTCCGCGTAGGCGGTTCTCTATGAAGCGGAGGTAATCCTCTCCCAGGACTCCCCCACCCACGAAGACGACAATCGTCGGAGGTTCGATGCCGGCCTGAACCGCGTAGATGATGCGCGGCCGGCGGCCTTTCCTAACTGGAGCAGGATGTGCGGCGTGCCATTCTCGGACCAGCCGGTTGAGTTTCCCGGTCGACAATCGACGGGCACGGTTCTCGATCACGACATCGAGTGTCTTGGCCAATCGGTGCAGCCGTGCTCCTGTCTTGGCCGAAATCCGCAATACGGGCGCCCACGAGATGAAGCCCAGTCGTCGAGCGACCGCCTCCTCCGTCGCCTCCCGCTGTTCCAGGTCGGCAACGTCCCACTTGTTGAGCATGACGATCAGTCCGGCCCCACCATCCGCTGCTTCCTCGGCGATCCGCTGGTCCTGCTGAGTGACACCCTCGACCGAGTCGATGAGCAGCAGCGCCACGTCGGCGGCTGCGAGCGCTTCCCTTGCCCGTAACACCGAGTAGTACTCAGTTGTCTCCTTGACTTTCGGTGCGCGCCGGATTCCGGCGGTGTCGACCACCGTGTACTCGACCCCTCCGATCTCCACCAGAGCATCGATCGGGTCGCGGGTGGTACCGGGAACCGGGGAAACGAGCACCCGGTCGTCCTTGAGTAACTGATTCAAGAGGGTGGACTTGCCAACATTCGGGCGACCCACGATCGCCAACCTGGGTAGCGGCGACACCTCAGGAAGCTCAGCTGTCGGCGGTAGGCCCGCAACGATCCGATCCAGCAAATCACCCGTTCCCCGGCCGTGCAGAGCCGAGATCGGCGTAGGCTCGCCGAGGCCGAGACTCCACAGATCCGGAACGTCGTATTCGCGAGCATCGTCGTCTACCTTGTTGGCTACCACGATCACCCGCTCTGGCGTCGAACGGAGCAATGCGGCAACACCAAGGTCATCGTCGCCGACATTGGCCGAGGCATCAAGCACGAACATCACTACGTCGGCAGTCGCCAAGGCTGCTTCGGCTTGCCCTGAGATATCTGTTGCCAGTTCGTCGCCCGCGACCTGCCAACCGCCGGTATCGATCAGGAGGAATTGCCTTCCACTCCAATCGGCAATGAACTCCCGCCGATCGCGGGTAACACCAGGCTTCTCTTCCACGACAGCGGACCTGCTACCGATTATTCGATTGATGAGAGTGGACTTGCCGACATTGGGACGGCCGACAACGGCCACGATGGGAAGGCGGGACATAGGTGGGC
>JBLYYS010000334.1:0-5516 GCA_048550235.1 Acidimicrobiia bacterium
CTGGTCCGGTTCGAGGCGAAGAGCCGAATCGTGGATGAGCAACATGCGCCCGTCCTCAACATCATGGGAATCAGCCGCCAAGACATCCCCGGGGAAACGGAGTCCGACAATGTCTACATCGGTGAGGGTTCGGTACGACCCGTCACTCCCCTTCTTCTGTATCTCGAACTCGCTGAGCGTCAGGTAGCCGTTCAGCCTCAGGTATGACTCGACGAGATTGACTGCGACATCCATGTCCACATTCTGGCCTATCGGGGAGGAATAGGACGACCGGCTCATGTACACAGGGTGACCTCCGTGCCACCCTGTGTAACGCGGAGGCGGTTGGTGCGACTTAGCTTTGGACCGTCAAGGAGGATGCTGGTGCTGGAAGGCATGCTGGAGAGAATGTGGGAGCGGGACGAGGCGCTTGCGAAACACGGATTCCGCGTCGCCACATTCGCCACTTCCTTGGCCCAGCATCTCGATTCCAGCCCAGAGATGATCGACAGGCTGCGCATTGCAGCCATCATCCACGATATTGGCAAACTCCGGTTGGACCCCCGCATCATCGCCAAACCTGGTCCTCTGGACGAGGCCGAGTGGACGGAGATGCGGAAGCACCCAGAACACGGATTCGCAATGGTCCACGACTACGTGCACCCCGATATCGGCGGAGTGCTGCTTGCCCATCACGAACGGTACGACGGCGGCGGATACCCCTTCCGTAAGGCCGGCACCGACATCCCTCGCGGTGCACGAATCCTGCTTGTTGCAGATGCCTTCGATGCCATGACGAGCGATCGGCCGTATCAGCCTTCGATGCCGGTTGAGACCGCACTCCGAGAACTGGCCGACAACTCCGGATCGCAGTTCGATCCCCTGGTCGTTGAAGCGATGCTCGATCTTGCCAACGGTGGATCACTCCGCTCCCCGACCGTGGTAACCCTGAGCGCCTAGCCACAATCTCCGGATTACTCCGCATTCGGCGTAGGCTTAACGGTTAACAACCACCTTTTCGGAGACACCATGCTCAAACGCCCTCTTCTTCTGATCGCAGTCGCACTAGGCCTTCTGCTGGCCGCCTGCGGGTCGGGATCCGATCAAGCAACCACAACGTCGCCAGCTGCCGAGCCGGACACCACCGTCGCAGTCGAGGGTGAACAGACCACTACCACGGCACCAGAGCAGGCAACTACGACCACGGAGGGCGAGGTTGCATCAACCGGCTCCGGGATTCCCGCTGCGCTGGCCGCCGCACTATCGAATACGACCGAGGTCAACTCTGGCCGAATGGAAGGATCGTTCGAGATCATCGGGGCCGAGGGAGTACCCGGAGGCACCTCCATGAGCCTCCCCTTCGCCGGAGCTTTCGACAACGACGCCGGGATCTTCTCCTTCAGCATGGATATGACCGCAGTGGCCGGTGAACTCGGCGGTGAAATCCCACCGGAAATGGCCGACATGTTCGGAAACCTTGAGGTGATTCAGGTCGGAGAAACGACCTATATGAGTTGGCCGTTCTTCTCGTTCCTCGGCGTCCAGACACCGTGGGTATCGATGCCGACCGAAGATACCGACTCGTCTCCGACCGCAGGTTTCGGCGGCGCCACGCCGGGGAATCCGGCCGACTTCCTCTCCTACTTCGAGGACACCAACGCCACCATTGAAGAAATCGGCAAGGAAACCGTTCGCGGGGTCGACACCACCCACTATCTCGCCATCTTCGATACTGAGACCCTTCTCGCCGAAGCCACACCGGAGGAACGTGCCGAAATCGAGGCGCAGGGTCCGATCCCGCTCGAAGAGATGCCGATGGACATCTGGATCGGAGACGATGGTCTGGTCTACCGGTACGTCATCGACATCGCCGGCGACACCGTCGAGGCCGATAGCGGAGAGGGATTCGAACGAATGGTGATGACTTTCGAGATGTTCGACTGGGGTGGTGACATCGATATCGAGATTCCGCCGGCCGATCAGATCACCGATAGCTCCGAGTTGGAAGCTCTGTTCGGCCCCTAGCCGAGCAATCCGAGAGTGCCGTCCGCCACGAGCTGCACTGCCAAAGCAGCCAGGACGATGCCGAGGACCCGTGTGACGACGTTGATACCTGTCTTGCCGAGCACGTCGGTAAGGCGTCCGGCGATGCGCAAAGATAGGTAGGACATGAGCAAGACGACTACCAGGGCGCCGAACAGAATACCGAGATACGCAGGCCTTCCTTCTGCCTGAGTGGTCAACACGAGCACGCTGGCGAATGCCCCCGGTCCCGCAATGAGCGGAATCGCTAGTGGGAAAACCGATACGTCCTCTCGCTCATGTGCTTCTCGGGCTTCTTCCGGAGTCTGACGCTTGCGTTGCCCGAGTGCCATATTCCAGGCGATACCGAACAGCAGTATCCCGCCGGCCACGCGCAGGGCGTCGAGACTCACTCCCAGGTAGCCCAGGAGCGGTCCGCCGGCGGCGGCGAAGAAGATGAGCGTTGCCCCCGCCACTGCAATGGCCTTTCGGGCGACTCGGCCGACATCTTCTCCCGGATGGTCTCCCATGAGCGCGACAAACACCGGGGCAAGCCCCGGTGGGTCCATGATGACCAAGAACGTCAAGAGTGATGTAAGGGCGAACTCGAGCACAGCGGCGGCACAGTAACTGAAAAGATCATGCGGTCAAGACGGAAACGCCTTGCGTGGATTCAGTTCGACGCGGCAGACTCGGGGATCGACTCGGAAACCAGCCCGCGCTTGATCAGGCCCGCCGTAATTGTGATATGTGCTAGGTAGTAGGTCGGGAGTATCAGCTCATTGAACGTCGTGAAATCGAGGAACTCATTGAACGCGATGAACGTGTCCGAGGCGACGATCAGAGCAATGCCGACAACATATGCACGCTTGGGCCAGGTCGAGATGCGAAGTCCGAAGGCTGCTGCCAAGACCATGCACGAGATCAGTAGATAGACCAGCACTGCGATTGACAACACCCCATCGTCAATCGCGGGTCGCAACGATACGAGATAGAACGGGATGTACCCGGCATACAGGATGACCAGGGCGATCCGATGGATAGAGCCGTTCACCAGAGGGAATCCGAGATATCCGAGGTGGGCAAAGAAGAATCCTGCAATGCCGTAGACAAACAGCATCTCATCGTCGCCCTTGTTGGATAGGAAGGCATCGCCGACCATCGAAAACGCAAAAGCCCCGACCACCCACCAGAAGTCGCGCACCCGTTTTCCATACCGTCTGTGGAACGTCACGAGAATCAAGGCACAGGTTCCAGGTACCCCTAACTTCGCCGGAAGGAAGTCTGTCGTATAGCCGATCACGCCTAGAACGGCTGGAATCGATAACAGCGAGTAGTAGCTCATTGCACCTCCCACCGAATCAGGATAGGTATCTCGCGGTAGCCAGGGATCAGTCGTCGCCGAACTTCTCAGGACAGGCGTCCTTCGCCATCTCCTGAAGTGCCGCGGCCGCGTCTTCTGCCGCTGTTGGATCGAGACCCTCACCGCTGGCCGCGTCCCGGAGATCTTCGGTGACGAACTCGGCGGCGAGATCGCGGGCAACACTGAAGTCCCAAACACCTTCACCGCAGGCTCGATCAAGACGTTCAGCCCAAACATCGGGGTCGGTCTGCTCGGTTCCGAAGTCCTGCACCCAGGTCGAGACCTTGTCCTTGAGGAGATCCTCATCGATCTCGATTTGGATGGATATTCCCGAGCCCTCGCCACAAGCTCCGGTGACCAGCAACAGGCCGATAGCGACGAAAGCAAGGCGAATTCTCATAAAGAAACGGTACCACCCCAACTTCCTGTCAATGCAGGATATCGAAACCAATACCCCCGATTGACAGGAATCGCCCCTCTTGTTTCCGGTCAATGCCGTACCTCGGAAACAGTGTGCCGCATTGACAGGAAAAAGCGTCCGTCGGGGTGGCTAGGTTGGCGGTGTGCTGGATCAGTTCTCGCCTGCAACCCGATCGTGGTTCGAGGCATCGTTCGCCGAGCCCACGGAGGCACAACGCGAAGGATGGCCGGCGATCGCGGCCGGGCGGCACACGCTGATCCACGCACCCACCGGCTCCGGCAAGACTCTGGCCGCCTTCCTTTGGACGATCGACCAACTCCTGAACGAACCCGTTCCACCACCACAGGACCGCTGCCGCGTCCTCTACATCTCGCCACTGAAGGCGCTGGCCTACGACATAGAACGCAACCTACGCGCCCCACTCGTTGGAATCCGAAACACCGGGCAGCGCCTGGGACTCGACAGCCTGCCGGACCTCACCACGTTCATACGTACCGGAGACACCCCTGCGGATGAACGTCGGCGCATGCAACGAACTCCTCCGGACATCCTGATAACAACGCCTGAATCGTTCTACCTCCTTCTCACCTCTCAGGCGCGTGCGGTACTCCGCTCCATCCGTTGGGTGATAGTCGACGAAGTTCACGCCGTGGCCGCCACCAAGCGCGGGACACATCTTGCCCTGTCGCTAGAACGGCTCGAGGAGCTCACGTCCGAGCCACCCCAAAGAATCGGACTATCCGCTACGCAGCGACCTCTGGAAGTCATCGGTTCGTTTCTAGGCGGTGGGACCGTCGCAACCGACGGTGTGTGGACGGGCCGTGAGGTGCACCTGGTTGATGTCCCCGGCAACAAGGAACTCGATCTGGAACTGGTGGTTCCGGTCGAGGACATGACCTCCGTCACGCCCCGACCTCCCGTTGCAGCAGGTATCTATGATGCCCCTCCGGCGACGCCACCGGCCGGATCATCGGTCTGGACGGCGATCTATCCCACTCTGCTCGATCATATTCGTAACCACCGTTCGACGATCGTATTCGCCAACAGCCGACGGCTCGCCGAGCGAATCTGCGACGAACTCAACCGGCTCGCAGGTGAGGAGGTGGCTCGTGCCCACCACGGCTCGGTCTCCCGTGAGCAGCGGTTCGAGATCGAGGAGCGACTCAAGCGCGGCACTCTTCCGGCCGTCGTCGCCACCTCGTCGCTGGAGCTCGGCATCGACATGGGGGCGGTCGATCTTGTTCTGCAGATCGAATCGCCAACGTCGGTCGCCAGCGGTCTCCAACGAGTCGGCCGCGCAGGACACCAGGTGGGAGCGGCCTCACGAGCGAAAGTCTTTCCGAAGTACCGCGGCGATCTGTTGGTCGCCACCGTGGTCGTCGATCGCATGATGCAGCGCGCGGTGGAGTCGACCCGCCTACCCCGCAGTCCGCTAGACGTTCTGGCCCAGCAAATCGTTGCCATGGCTGCCAAGGACACGTGGAACATCGACGATCTCTTCGCCGTCGTGCGCAGAGCTGCTCCATATGCCGATCTGGGCCGGGCACCATTCGAGGCCGTGCTCGACATGCTGTCCGGACGCTATCCGTCAGAACTCTTCGCCGAGCTTCGACCGAGGATCGACTGGGATCGCGTCGCCAACACGATCGTTGGACGACCAGGAGCCCTCCAACTGGCCGTACAGAACCCCGGCACGATTCCGGATCGCGGGCTATACACGGTGAACTTGCC
>JBLYYS010000335.1:0-2659 GCA_048550235.1 Acidimicrobiia bacterium
CCCTACGAGCCGCGCGGTTGTCAACGCGGCATCAGCTTCTCCTGGTATCTCTACAGCCCGATCCGTGTGAAGTATCCGTACGGACGCGGCGCGCTCATCGATCTCTACCGACAGGCCAAAGCGATCCACGGCGATCCCGTCGACGCCTGGAAGTCGATCATGGACGACCCGGAGAAGCGCAAACGCATCCAGACCGCGCGCGGCAAGGGCGGCTTCCGCCGGATGTCCTGGGATGAAGCACTCGAGATCGCCTCTGCCTCGGTGGTGCACACCACCAAGCAGCATGGTCCAGACCGGGTGATCGGGTTCTCACCTATTCCGGCAATGTCGCAGATCAGCTACGCAGCCGGCAGTCGGTTCCTCAGTTTGCTGGGCGGCGTGGTCATGAGCTTCTACGACTGGTATTGCGACCTCCCGCCGGCATCGCCCGAGATCTGGGGCGAGCAGACGGATGTCCACGAGTCGGCCGACTGGTACAACTCCCGCTTTGTCGCCGTCATGGGCGCCAACCTCAATATGACCAGGACACCCGACTGCCACTTCATCTCGGAGGTACGGCATGCCGGGGCCAAGCTGACAGTCTTCAGTCCCGACTTCAGCCAGGTTGCCAAGTATGCCGACTGGTGGATTCCTTCCAATCCGGGACAGGACACCGCCTTCTGGATGGCGGTCAATCACGTCATCCTCAAGGAGAGCTACGTAGAAAGGCAGGTTCCGTACTTCCAGGAGTACGTGAAGAAGTACACCGATATGCCGTTCCTGGTCGAACTCGACGGTACCCGACCCGGAACCTGTCTACGGGCCGGCCGGATCGGTGAGTATGCCGACTCGGAGAACGCCGCGTGGAAGCTCCTCTGGTGGGACAAGACCTCCGGCCGCCCGCGCATGCCGCAAGGCACGATCGGATACCGGTGGGCCAAGGAAGACAAGGGCAAGTGGAACCTCGAGCCGGTCGACGGCCTCAACGGCGACGCTCTCGATCCAGAACTCACCTTCATCGAAACGAACGATGAATTGGTCGAGGTCGAGTTCGACAACTTCGCCGGGGGCGGAGTAGTGCGGCGCAGTGTGCCGGTTCGGTACGTCGAGACGGACAAGGGACGGGTAGCCGTCGCCACCGTCTTCGATCTGATGATTGCCCAGTTTGGCGTCGAACGAGATGCCGAGGGCAACTATGCCGCCGACATCAACGACCCGAACGCTCTCTACACCCCTGCCTGGCAAGAGCAGTACACCGGTATCCATCGCGACACCGCCCTCCGGTTCGCCCGGGATTGGGTGGACAACGCCGAAAAGACCAACGGCAAGAACATGATCATCATCGGAGCCGGCGCCAATCACTGGTATCACAACAACCTGCTGTATCGCTCCGGCATCGTGGCTCTGATGTTGACCGGTTCGGTCGGCGTCAACGGTGGCGGCCTGGCCCACTACGTCGGCCAGGAGAAGCTAGTCAACCAGGCCTCATGGGGCGCGATTGCCTTCGGCGGCGACTGGGGGATGGCCCCCCGCCATCAGAACACTCCCTCATTCCACTACGTCCACTCCGATCAGTGGCGGTACGAGCGTGGCTACTCCGACTACGACACCCTGCCGGAGAATGCATCGACCGACGATCACACGATCGATCACCAGGTTCGGGCCGTGCATCGCGGCTGGCTTCCGTTCTATCCGCAGTTCAAACAGAACTCTCTCGACCTCGTCAAGGAAGCACAGGGGAAAGGCGCCTCCTCGGATGAGGAGATCATCTCCTATGTCGTCGAGGGCCTCAAGAGCCGGGAGGTCGAGTTCGCGATCGATGATCCCGATGCTCCGGAGAACTGGCCCCGCACTTGGTTCATCTGGCGTGGCAATGCCATCGGCACGAGCGCCAAAGGTCACGAGTACTTCATGCGTCACTACCTCGGGACTCACTCGACTGCCGTGGCGGGTGAACTGGCGGGCGAGACCGTCTCGGAGGTCAACTTCCGTGAGGACGCACCGATCGGCAAGTTCGATCTAGTAGTCGACCTCAACTTCCGCATGGACACCAGCGCTCTCTACTCGGACATCGTCTTGCCTGCGGCGACGTGGTACGAGAAGGATGATCTGAACTCGACCGACATGCACTCCTACATCAATCCGATGCAGGCGGCCATCCCACCGTCGTGGGAGTCCAAGTCGGACTGGCTGATCTTCAAGTCGGTAGCCGCCAAAGTAGCCGAACTGTCCAACTCCCACTTCCCGGTGCCGGTCAAAGACGTCGTGATGATGCCCTTGCTGCACGACACCCCTGATGAGCTGGCTCAACCGGAAGTACGTGACTGGTTCAAGGGTGAGGTCGAAGCAATTCCCGGCAAGACGATGCCGAAGTTCAAGGTGATCGAGCGGGACTACAAGAACCTGTACGAGAAGATGGTCTCACTCGGTCGGGGCGTGGAGAAGAACGGTGTGAGCGCGCACGGACTCAACATCCCGGTCGCCGATGCGTACCAGGAACTCGCCCAGCGTCAGCCTCGCGACATCCACGTGACCGAGCTCAATGGTCGTCCCTACCCCTCCCTCGAGAAGGATCGGGAGGTGTGCGAAGCGATTCTCCACCTCGACCCGGCCAGCAATGGTGAGCTCGCTCATAGGGCCTTTGAGGCCGAGGAGGCAAAGACGGGACTCTCGTTGACCC
>JBLYYS010000336.1:0-5411 GCA_048550235.1 Acidimicrobiia bacterium
ATCTGGCGAGAGCAAACATCACCAGGGCGGTGACGGCCAGGTAGGCGACACCCCAGGGAGATTCGTCGGGCTGCCGCTGAGTGAGCAGGTCCCGGATACTGAGCGAGACGAGAGCGACGGCCAGGACTGCGAACGCCACCGCGACGAGGCGCAGGGCGAGAGCGGTGCGTTCGGGATGGTCGTACTCGTGACCCGGTATGAGGTGCCAGACAACGACCAGCGAAGCGAAGATCTCGATGATCGAGTCCGACCCGAAGCCGATGAGGGCCAGCGAGCCGGCGGCGATTCCGAGGGCGATGGTGAGAACCGCTTCACCGACATTCCACCCGATCGTTGCGTATTCGAGTTGGAGCGCCCTGCGATTGAAGTCTGTTCGGGATGGGTCGGTCATGAAGTCTGCATTGTGGCAGCCCGCCGCGCCTCCCCAAACCCTCGTTCTGGCGTGAGAAACCTACCAATTCTGGCGGGTTCCTAACGCCAGAACGAGGTGAGGGCTAGGGGTTCTGGTACTCGGCCTTTGGACCCAGGTAATACCACCAGTTCAGGAACAGGCAGATGGCGTAAAAAGCGGCGAATGCGTACAGCGCGATCTCAGGCGTCGTCTTGGTGATCTGCTCTCCGAACTCCTGGGGGACTACGAAGGCGCCGTAGGCTGCGACCGCCGACGTCCATCCCAACACCGGTCCGGCCTGCTCTTGATCGAACACCATCGCAATGGTGCGGAATGTCGAACCGTTGCCGACTCCGGTAGCTGCGAACAACACCAGGAACAGCAGGAAGAAAGGCACGAAGTGCTCTTCCGGAGTTGCCGATTGGTAGGCCTGCTTCATGAAGTAGGCGACCCCAAGGGCACTGGCAATCATCGTCACAGAGACCCACTGGGTCACCTTGGCTCCGCCCACCTTGTCGGCAATCCAACCCCCGACCGGGCGGATGAATGCTCCAATGAAGGGCCCCATCCACGCAAACGTGAGCGCCGACGGTCCGTTCGGATTGAGCATGTCGTGGGTCATCACACCGTCGACCATCAGATGCTGGAAACCGAAGATGACCTTGATTGCCAGGGCGAAACCCGCCGAGTACCCGATGAAGCTCCCGAACGTCATCGTGTAGATGACACTCATGATCCAAGTGTGCTTGTTGCCGAAAATCTTGAACTGCCGTTGAAGGTTCGGCTTGATGTCGCCGCGCAGTTGCTTGAGCAAGAGCACGGTGGCCCAGATCACCAAGAGAATGATGGGGTATTTGGCCCAGGTCCAGCCCAGGCCTGTCGGGCTGGGGAGGATGAAGAAGAGTCCCACGGCAGCGGGGATGAAGGCTAGGCCCAGCATGCCGCTGATCTTGACGAACGAGCTCATCGGTGAGCCGATGTTTGGTGATACGTGTTCGGCGCGGATGTTGTCCATCTTGAACCATGCGAGGAAGGCCAGGGGGATCAGGAAGATCAGCCACACGAACCCGGCGTTATGGATCCAGGTCTGGGTCCCCTCGGCGATCTTGCCGATCAGAGTTCCCGAAGGTCGCTCGAGAATCATTGATCCGCCGCCGAACAACCCGAAGGTCATCACGAACGGGATGAGGAGCTGCATGCTTGTCACACCGGCATTCCCCAATCCTGCGTTCAGGCCGAGAGACAACCCCTGCATACGCTTCGGATAGAAGAAGCTGATATTCGACATGGAGGAGGCGAAGTTGCCGCCACCTAATCCGGAGAGGAAAGCGAACAGCTGGAATACCCACAGAGGGGTGTCCTGTGACAGCAGAGCAAAGCCCGTTCCTGCCGCCGGGATCATCAGCAACGCGGTCGTGAAGAAGATGGTGTTTCTCCCACCGGCCAGGCGGATGAAGAAGCTGCTGGGGATTCTCAACGAGGCGCCGGTCAGCCCGGCAATCGCAGACAGAGTGAACAGTTCTGCGTTCGTGAACGGGAATCCCAGATTGAGCATCTGGACTGTGATGACGCTCCAGTAGAGCCAGACGGCGAAACCACACAACAGGCTGGGGATCGAGATCCAGAGGTTCCGGGTCGCAATTTTCTTGCCGGTGGTTTCCCAGAACGTCTCGTTCTCGACGTCCCACTCGTTGATGTCGGCCATTCTGTTCCTCTCCCCGTGAGCCTGTTGGGTGCTCCGACCTATCTGTATCTGTTTGCTACGCCTCGAGCTTGCCCTCCGCGTCATGGACAAACTCTTCGACGAATGAGTCCTTCGGTTCCTCGAGCATGAAGAACGTGACAATGAAGCTGAGTGCTGCTCCGGTCGCCAGGACGAAGAAGAACGTCTTTGAGTCGACCAAAGAGAAGAGGACGAGGTAGATCACCGCTCCGACGTTGCCGTATGCACCCGCCATTCCGGCGATCTGGCCGGTCATCCGCTTGTTGATCATCGGGATGATGGCGAACGTTGCTCCTTCAGCTCCTTGCACGAATACCGAGGCGAACACTGTGATTGCGACTGCGGCCACGAGCCACCAGATTCCGCCGAACATCGGAACCACGGTTCGGAGGCCGTCTGCATCGACGCCCTCGCCCCACCGTCCGATGAACGCCATCAGTAGGAAGCCGACCGCAATGCCCACCATGTAGATCAGCATGGTTCGCTTGCGATTGGACATGCGGTCTGACAGATAGCCACCAAGTGGTCGGGCCCCGAGGTTGACGAAGGCGAAGGATGCAGCCACTACACCGGCCACGGTTGCCGTGACCAGCGGGCTGCCTCCGCTGTCCTTGAGGGGGATAAACGTGTTCTCGAAGAAAGCCGGGAGCATGGAAACAACGGCTAGCTCGGCACCGAAGTTTGCGAAGTAGGTGCTGTTGAGCGCCGCCACGCTGCCCCAGTGATATTTCTCGTCATCGGGGACTCCGGCTTTCAGATAGGGCAGGTTGATCTGGAGAGTCTTGAAGACGTGCCCGGCATATACGAGGAGTAGTACCCCGTAGATGGCATACAGAACGCCGTCGGAGAGGACCGGCGATCCGTCGATCACAACGTTGCTGATTCGCCATGCCAGCACACCCAGGGCACCGACGAGGGGAAAGGACCATGCCAGGTACTGGATGAGGTCACCATACGAGGTCACCATCATCGGCTCAGTCTTCTTGGCTTTGTGGAGTACCTCTCCTTCCGGCACGTCTCGGACCAGGAAGTAATACAGAACGCCGTACGCGCCCATCACGAAACCGTTCACCCCGAGTGCCCACCGCCAAGCGTTGTCCCCCAGGCCGAACCAGTTGTCCATGACGGTGATGGCGAACCAAGGGAGCGTCATGGCGGCGAAGGCCGATCCGAAGTTGCCCCACCCGGCGTAGAAGCCTTCGGCTCTCCCGATGTACTTGGGCGGGAACCATTGAGCAACCATCTTGATGCCGATCACGAAGCCGGCCCCAACAGAGCTGAGCACCAGACGGGCAATGAGCATCTGAACGAAGGAACCCGCGAGCACGAAAGCCAGAGCCGGAATGGCCATGACGACCATCAACCCCGAGAAGACCACCCGGGCACCGAAGCGGTCGATCAAAGCGCCAACGATGATGCGAGCCGGGATCGTCAGCGCGACGTTGGAAATGAGCAAGATCTTGACGTGCTCTTCGGTCAACCAGCCGACTGAATCGAGCATGGTCGTCGACATCGGCGCCATGTTGAACCAGACGTAAAACGTCATGAAGAAGGCGATCCACGTGTAGTGGAGTGTCCGGATTCGCTCCTGATTGAAATCGAGCAGCTTGGGCGGGGTCTCCGCCGGTGCGGACGGTGACCGATCGTCCTGACTCATGTTCGCTCTCCTTTGAACCGAGCTCTGTTTTCGGACCGGCATCCCCCGACTCTCCGGGTCGTTGGCGCCCGATCGGGGCACCAACTCGCGTCCTCAATGGACGTCCGCACGATGTTTGTAGTCGGAGAATCACCAAACGTCAAGTGCAACACTAAACGTTTAGTGGTATGCTGGGGGTATGCAGGCGTCTCTGGGACGAAAAGGCGACTACTCGGTACGAGCCGTTCTCGATATTGCTCGGCACGACGGCGAACGGAGAAAGGCCCGTGAGATCGCCGCTGAGATGGATATTCCGCACCGGTTTCTCACCCAAATCCTTGCTGAGTTGGTGCAGGTCGGCCTGCTTGAGGCGGTTGCCGGAAGAACCGGTGGATACGTCCTCGCCCGTCCACCGTCAGAGATTTCGCTGCTCCAGGTTGTAGAGGCTGCGGAGGGGCCGATAGCACTCGACGTTTGCGTCTTGCGCGGCGGGCCGTGCACTTGGGAGAATTCTTGTCCGGTCCACATTCCTTGGGCCCGCGCTCAGAACGCCATGGCAGAACACCTGGCCGGAACATCCTTTGCCGACCTCATCGCAATAGCGGGAGAGATCGATACCGGTACTCACAGGATTCCCGACGACACGCCTCCACACAAGACTCCTACACCGCGGTTGCCGAAACCGCGGGCACGACGAAAGAGATGACCCGACCGCAGGATTTCAGTTGACGAACGACGCTCACTCGACAGCACTCAGATGAGAGGGAAGGAAAGGTAATGAGACGGTCATTGCGCTTGGCTTTGGTCGGGGGAGCGGTGGTAATGCTTCTGCTGCTGGCTCCAACGGTCGGGGCGCAGGACGAGGTTGATGGTCGCGAGGTCTACCTCGCCAACTGTGCATCGTGTCACCAAGGCACCGGCCTGGGAGTGAGCGGATCCTTCCCGCCACTAGCCGGCAACGAGAACGTTGGCGACACCGCCTATGTCGTGACCGTCGTCACCGAGGGCAAGACCGGCCCATTGGAGGTCCTTGGTGTCTCCTACGACGGCGAGATGCCGGCATTCACCGACCTCTCAGACCCTGAGATCGATGCAGTTGTCGAATACATACAGGTCGGAGTGTTCATCCCGGCAGAAACCGGCGGTCTCGAACCGGGTAGTGCAGACAGGGGTAAGGACCTCTTCACCGGCGCCGATCGGCTGGAGAATGGTGCTCCGGCCTGCGCCTCCTGCCACACTGCCGCCGGGTTCCAGGCACTGAATGGACCCACGTGGGGACCTGACCTCACGGATCTAGCCAATCGGTACGGCGGCGAAGATGCAGTTGCAGCTGCTCTGGTCAGTCCACCTTCGGTCACGATGCAGCCCCTCTTCGAGGGCAGTCCGATAGCCGATCAGGAACGTGCCGATCTCGCCGCCTACTTCGCCTCCATCTCGAATGTGCAGGCCCAAGGCGCCCGGGTAGATGTGTTGATGTTGGGCGGCGCGCTCGGAGCCGTCGGCTTGTTCGCCTTGATGTTGCTAGCGCCGCGCAGTCGGCGGATGGGATTCGCACGCCAGTTGAGGAGCCAACGATGACGACTGAATGGATCAGAGACAAAGAGGCGCCGGCTGAGCGGAAGTGGGAGGAGTTCTATCGCAACCGTTTCCAGCACGACAAG
>JBLYYS010000337.1:0-2530 GCA_048550235.1 Acidimicrobiia bacterium
CCAAATCCGTATCACCTGACGGTGGTGGCGTCCTCCCGGGAGCTGGCGACCGCCGAGACCTTCCTCGACTGGCTGATCGGTGCGGCCGGCCGGTCGGCTATCGAACAGGCGAACCTCAACCAATTCGGCCGGGTGGTTTACGCCGTTACCGGCTAGTCGTCTCCACCGGGGTTGGCGGGAGCTTCTTCCCAAGCTTTGAGGAAGGCGACGGCTTCATCGGAGGAGTGCAATGCCGCAAAGCGCGCAACTTGCCTGCCAACTTCCCGCAGGCGGCTCACGTGAGCATCTCGTGACGGCGCATCTGGTGCCAGGTTCTCATAGGCCTGTGGGACGGAAGCCTGCTGAGGTATGACCCAGGCGTGCAGGGCCCGGCCGATTACCCGTAGACCTTGAAGAGCCTGCTGGGCACCCATCGAACCTCCGGAGACTCCCACGAGGCCAATGATCTTGCCCTCCAGCTCGTCGAATCCCATCAGATCGATAGCGTTCTTGAGGACTCCGCTGTAGCCACCGTGGTACTCAGGTGTTCCGAGAATAAGGCCGTGAGCTGGCCCGACATCTGAGCGTAGGCGCAGGACTTC
Source organism: Acidimicrobiia bacterium (assembly GCA_048550235.1). Lineage (GTDB taxonomy): Bacteria > Actinomycetota > Acidimicrobiia > Spongiisociales > JAHEDJ01 > JAHEDJ01. The sequence continues at coordinate 582 of JBLYYS010000337.1, forward strand.
AGGCGAAGCCGGTGCGTCCTCATTGCAGAACGGGAGGTCGTACTCGCGGAGGTCTACCAGACGGGTGGCCGCGCCGGATTCAGCCGCTCCTTCCAGAGCGCGGGTCACCGCCTCTCTGGTGTGGCTGCTGCTGCGCAGGCTACCGACAATGCCGGCGATGATGATTTCCTGTTGCACCATCGGGACCCTACCGGCCGTCGGGAAATACGGATGGAAAAGCTGATCAGCTGCGTGGCAGGATCCTGGCCAACTGTCTACTGAGTGCGACCAGATTTCCCTCTGAATCCCATATCTCGCCGTCCTCTTCCACGTGGCTCTCGACCAGGAATCGGGACTTGAACCAGGCTCGCAACCAACCCGGGGCGGGTCTGGCCCGGAAGTGAATGGTGAGTTCGATAGTCGGTACCCAACCGAAGGCCTCCAGGTTGAGCACCGTTGGTGGAAAGGCGTCGGCGAAAAGAGCCAACGATCGCAGATCGGGTTGGCGCCCATCTGCGAACCGTATCCAGCCACCGACCTCCGCTCTACCGACCGGTTGCCCCATCGCTCCGCCTGCCACGCTCGGTTCGAGGCGCGCGTCGAAGCGGTTCTGGATCTCGAGAGTTGCGTAGCCGACCTCATTGTGGACGCACTCGTCGGGTGGGGGCATGGCGGGAGCGGTTGCGGTCACGAGGGTCGGTCCCTCCGAAGCTGCCAGGTCACCGTACGAGGCGAGCATTCTCAATCGCTCACGCCCGTCCTGGATCAACCGGGCACAGGCCGTCGAGAGGGTACGCCCGGTTCTCAGAATCTCGACCTCAACCGTGACTTCCATCCCGGCGGTCACCCGTCCGAGGTAGTGGCACGTAGCCGTGAGCGGATCCGGATGAGGGAGCTCGCTGCCGACGGCGGCAAGCGCTATTGCCATCAGGTAGCCCCCGTTGGGGATCGTCCCGATGTTCCATCCTGAAGACACATTGGCAGCCCAGACGCCCTCAGCCAGCGGCGTGACCGCCGTGTCGCGATCGAACTCGTACATAGCTACGGAACAACCACCACTGGACAAGACGAGTAATGCACCAGTCGGTCGGCAACTGATCCCATCACGAATCGCTCGATCAGGCCCGCGCCTCTTCTGCCGATCACCAGCAGATCGGCATCGACGTCTTCGCAGTAGTGCACGATTGCCCCGGCCGGATCTCCGAGTTCTTCACTCACCTGATAATCGACACCTTCGAGATCGACTTCCTCGACCGTTCGGTCAAGGACCTCTTTCTGGGCTTCCATCAGGGACTCGGACAATGCCCGCGCCGGAGGAGGGGCACCACCGATTCCCCACCAGCCCTCCGGAGGGCGGACAACAGTGAGGATGTGCAGCTTGGATCCGTTGCGCCGCGCCATTTCTGCCGCCAGCTGCGTGGCGTTGATACTGCGGTCCGAACCGTCGACTGCCGCCACTATGACATCGGGTGCCCAGGTCATCTCCAACCTCCTGTCTACCTGTCGTTCACTCTAGGTCGCGGGATGGCTCGCCGACGGGTTTGGCGCTTGCAGGTCGGTGGTGCAAGATTGCATTCCTCAAGAGGAGGATCTGATGCGACCGAAGGTCGTTATCGCTGAAACCATTGCGGAAGCCGGCATTGAGGCTCTCGCCACACATTGCGAGGTCGACTTTGCGGCGGGCATCGATCGTCCCGATCTGCTCGCACGACTGCATGATGCACAAGGGTTGATTGTCAGATCAGCCACCCAGGTCGATGCAGAACTGCTTGCCGCTGCGCCGAACCTCCAGGTTGTCGGCCGCGCAGGCGTCGGAGTCGACAACATCGACCTCAGGGCCGCCACCGCGGCAGGTGTCCTGGTGGTCAATGCGCCGCAAGCGAACACTATCAGTGCAGCCGAACACACCATGGCGCTACTCCTCGCGCAGGCTCGCAACATCGCACCAGCCGATGCCAGCATGCGGGCCG
>JBLYYS010000338.1:0-3497 GCA_048550235.1 Acidimicrobiia bacterium
GTTGAGGGCACCGACAACATCGAAGCCGGTAGAACCTACGTCGTCGTCTCTAACCACCAATCGGCTTTCGACATACCCGCCCAGTTCCAAGCGATTCCGACCCCAATCAGGTTCTTCGCCAAGAAGGAACTCTTCGGCATACCGATATTCGGGACTGCTCTGCGCGCCATCGGGATCGTCGAGGTCGACCGGCAAGCAGGAGCAGCAGTGCATGGGCAGATCAATGCCCACTCTGCCGAAGTGGTCGAGCGCGGACATTCTGTCCTTGTCTATGCAGAAGGAACCCGATTCCAGGACGGACCCGTCCATCCCTTCAAGCGGGGAGCCTTCGCCATCGCAATCGAGGCCGGACTGCCAATCCTTCCAGCCATGGTTTACGGCGGTCACCTCGCCTGGCCGCCCAAGAAACCGATTCTGGGAGGGCCGATGAAGGTTGCCATCGGCCGACCGATCGAGACCGCGGGGTTGACTCGCAAAGACATCGTCAAACTACGAGATCAGACGAAGCAAGTGATCGAACGGATGGTCGATTCCGCGGTTTAGATCCGCCGGACCCGTTCGGTCTCGAAGTCGGCGGCGTCGGTCAGGCGCTCGAGAAGTCTGAGCAGAGTGTTCCGCTCTTCAGAATTCAGAACCGACAGGAATCGGCGACTCACCACAGATTGGTAGCCGGGAAGAACGTCCTCCAGGTGCCTCGTACCGCGATCAGTGATAACCGCATATGCTCCGCGTTTGTCGCTGGGAACGGATGCTCGATCGACAAGCCCTTGATTCTTGAGCCGATCGACCCGACGAGTGAGCCCGCTCCGGCTGGCACTGATTGCATCGGCCAATTCGGCCATCCGCATCTGGCCGCCATTCTCGTTGAGAGCTACGAGCACTTCTAGGTCGCCTAGTGAGACTTGGGTGAGCCCTCCGAGTTCAGATTCAATCCCGGGAACAATGGCAGCCTGTGCCGCGAGAAATGCACGCCACAGCCGAAGCTCCTCCGGTTTGATCTGGTACACACCACCCCCTGGTCATGGCTCTATTGGGTGATTCTAGAAGAACTTGCTACTCAAAGGCGTCAATCGTATATACCGACCACATATGTTGCCCCGCCTCTCACCTCACACAAGAGGGCAGCTGCGGAAGTGACCACCTGATATCGGTCGACCGATTGCTCACCCTGCCACCATCGTCCGGCAAGTTTCCATGGCCCTGCCCATGCAGTCACGACCTCCCACCTGCTACGTAGCCGCACCCGGGCAGGCATTCCGGCATCCCACTCAACCTCGAGTGGTTGTGGCTCGGACGGGATCAACGCCGGGGAAGGCGAAGGTGTTCGCCCGGGCCACGGTGCTGCTCGACTTCTTTCCTGAGCCGGTGGATCCTCCCCCCATCTGAACCATGTCAACTGTTCAGTCGGACGCCTTCCACCCTGCAACTGTGCTTGGATGACGGCGTCGGGCCCCACCAAAGTCTGTACTCGGTGGAGAGCTCTTGCAGCTTCAACTTGCGAAGTCGTGTCTTCTTCGAGTGACAATTGGCGGCCGGCATCGGACAGATCGGCGGGTTGCAGCCGCAATCTCACTATTCCTCCGGGCACACCAATCGTCTCTATCCATGCCCGCAATTGCCACCAGACCCGCTCAGCCAGAGCATGTTCGGTGAGAGCTTCGGCACTCCTCCACACCCTGGCTCGTTCTGTGCCGTCGGCAGCCCAAGCGATTACTTCAACCCGAAAAGGAGCAGCTCCGAGTTTGCTGAGCGACGACATCAGCCTTCCAGCCAGAGTCCTGGCCGCAAAACCGACTTGATCGAGCGACTCGAGGGGCTCCTCATAGCGGCATTCAACGGCGAGATCCTCGGGTATCCCCCTAGGGGCCACCATCCGCTCTTCACCGCTCGCCAATCTATGTGCAGCGAGTCCCAACTCGCCGAACCGTGACGCCATCGCTTCTCTCGGCAGATGAGACAGCTCTCCAAGTGTTCTTATCCCCAACCAGCGGAAGGTGGCAACGAGATCATCGTTCGGTAGAACATCAACAGGGAGTCCGGCCAAGAAGACTGCATCGTCTTCGACCGATAGAGGAGCATCAACTGCAAGCGCGGCGGCTCTTCTGGCTGCAAACGGTCCACGAGCAATACCCAGCTTGGCCCCCGGCCACTGCTCGAGGGTATCTACGAGCTTCTCGATCAGCGGTGTTTCACCGCCGTAATAGCGGAGAGCTCCCTGGATCGGCACGAACACCAGGCCGGGCTCTACCACCTCGACTTTTGGTACGAGGTCTTCGATAGCAACGACTACTGATTCGAAATCACCAGCCTCGGCACCGAGATCGCGTTCGAGCACAACAGCTCCCGGGAACAAACCCTCTGCCTCCCTTCGAGGCATGCCGGCGATGATCCCGGCACCTCTGGCATCGACATTGGCCGTGACGACTCGAAACCCACCGGAACCCGACTCGACTACGAAACATGGGCTATCCGGCGGCGCGTCCTGCCGACGGAGCGACCATTCCGGCCACCACACGCATAGCGTTCTCCCCATCGTCCTCCACCTCTAAAACCCGTTCGGTACCCCTCACTGCCTTGCCCCAGGCACGTATTTGTAGATTTCTCCGTCCCAGACGACCGTGGCCGGACTCCGCCCCATCCCATACGACACGTTCGGACTGCAAGATGAGATGCGACATGCCGGAGGGCAATCGGCTGTCGAGCGGACGAAGCAACAGCGTTCCCCGCCTGGCCCTAGCAAGCGCCGACAGTCGCCGCAGATGGGCATCAGATATGCCAGTTGGTACCTCTGCATACACAGCCTGGAGACCTTCTAGTAGCGCAGCTACTACTTGCGACCACTGCTGCCGATCTGGAGTACGAACCACCACCAAGCGCTCAAGACGAATACCAACCTCAAATGCCGCCAGCGGAGATATCCATCCACGAACATCCACGACTGCGACAGGGGCTCGTTGTGAAGCTTCAACCAGCATTGAGAGTCCGACTCTCGTCAGACCACCTCCGGATGTGCCGAGCAGTCCAATAGTTCGGCCCGGCTCGGCCCGGAGATCCCATTCGGTATCTCCGGGCTGTGCCGTTATCCGCGCCGTCGCTGCATTCTCCACCCGCGTCGTCCTCGGAAAGGACTCGGCATTGTATCGAACATATGTTCGATCGGCAAGTGGGAACCTGGAGGTTTATGGTTACGTCATATCCCCAAGGAGGGATTGAGAAATGCGGAAACTCACCATCACGCTCATGGTTCTAACGTTGCTGCTTGGTGCATGCAACGGCGTCGAATCATCGTTCGAAAACGTCAGCCGAAGTCTTGGTGATAGCGGTGGCTCCGACGACGGAGCCACCTTCGCTCCGGAAGAGGCAGCACGAGACACGGACGAGCTACTCGCCTTCGATGGCGAGGTCCTGGACAACAGAAAGATCATCCAGGAAGCCTTTCTCGAACTCACCGACGATGACACCGAAGGTCTCTTCAACCGCATAACCACTCTGGTCGA
>JBLYYS010000339.1:0-3576 GCA_048550235.1 Acidimicrobiia bacterium
CAGGGAAACCGTCACACTCGACCACCTCTCGGGTGGGACGGAGTCGTGCCGCTCGTCGTCGGCGGAGATCTGGGCTTCCACGAGCCCGACGTCGACGAGTTCACTCAGATCGTCGCCTACGTCAACACGCAACGCACAGCACCGGGCAACTTCGACTACGTGGCCACCGGATCCCGATTGATGTACGGCGAAGCCGACCTCGACGGACTGGCCGCCGTCGGAGCCACCTGGTGGATGGAATCGATCGGCTACCCGGGTCCGACCTTCGACGACTGGCGCGACGTCATCCGTGACGGCCCACCTATCTGAGCACCTCTGGACTGTGTTGGGCCCAACGCCGCTAGCCTTTCGACCATGAGTGAGCCGGAGAGTTTCTTTCGCAGCGACAACGTATGGGTGTTGATCCCGCTGGCTGCACTATCGATTCCCATCCTGGCGATCATGCAGGACACCTCATGGATCGGATGGGTGTTCGGGTCGGTGGTTCTTGTGGCAGCTCTCACCTTGGCCGCCCGATCACTGATGAACCACCGGCACTCTTTGAAGATGAAGGAGATCGAGGCCCAGGAGCGCCTGATGCTGGCTGAGAGAGAGCATCTGGCGAGTGCCCAGCGGATTCTCGAACTCGACGATGTTCAGGAACGACTCCGTCGCCAAGAACCGCCGACACCTGCGTGACTCAACCGCCGCGAGCAGCCATCTTCACCACGACCGACGGTACCCATAGGGAAGCCTTCGCCGCCTCACATTGGGGACTAGCCGCTTTCAACGCCCTCGTGTTCGGATCGGCCTTCCTCTGGATTGCTCTCGGACTGCGCAGCCTCACACCCAGCGTCATCGCTCTCGCCCGCGTGGCGCTGGGGGCCGCCGCCCTGGCGGTGATCGCGAAGGCCCGCACGCCCGTAGCTCGCGCCGACTGGGGCCGAATCATCTTTCTCGGAATCGCCGGCCAGGCCATTCCCGCCTGGCTGTTCGCAGCCGCAGAAGAGCGTATTTCCTCTGCACTCACCGGGATGTTGATCAGCGGCATCCCGATCGCAACAGCCGCGGTGGCTGCGATTCTCACCAGGCGGGCTCCAGCCGCTCGCCAAAGGATGGGGCTGGCCATCGGGTTCGGTGGGATCGTTCTGTTGTCCTATCCAACACTTGGAGGGGCCTCGGGTTCAGCACTCGGAGTGCTCTACGTCCTTTGCGCAGTCTCGCTCTACGGGATCAACAACAACCTGCTGGTCCCGCTCCAACAACGTTATGGATCCATGGCGGTGACTCTGCGCACCCTGGCGGTCGCCTCGATAGCTCTACTCCCGATGGGCGTATCCGGTCTGACTCGATCGTCATTCGAATGGATTCCGGTTCTGGCGGTGGTCATCCTCGGAGTTGTCGGCACCGGAGTAGCCCGGGCAACCCAGCTCGCACTGATCGGCCGGGTAGGGGCATCGCGGGGATCAGTCGTCGCCTATTTCGTCCCAATCGTCGCCCTCACTCTTGGATTCATAGCGCTCGACGAACGGGTCGAATGGATCCAATTGGCCGGCGTCGCCGTCACCATCCTCGGCGCCTACTTGGTGAGCCGGTCCGAACTCGGCTGATTCCTGTCAATCGGGCACCACAAAATCGATACGTTGCATTGACAGGAAAACGGCGCCCTGTTTCTTGTCAATCGGGCACCCTGTTTTCGATACCCCGCATTGACAGGAACCCTCTAGAGGCGGGGGGCGGCGCGGACTATGCCCTCGAGCATTCGGTAGGCCTGCTGGCCGATTGCGCGTTCCTCGGGTTCCAGGAGGTTGGCCATCACCTTCAGCACCCACTCCATCAGCGGCTTCGATCGAAGGCCGGTGTGGGTGAGAGTCCGCATCACCCAGGGTTGACCGATGGCCTTGACGAAGACTCGGGCCATCTTGTAGTAGTCGCCGTAGGTGTCCTGCAGGTACTGCGGATAACGCTGAAGCAGGGACAGATCATCGGCGGCCAGCGCTGCCGACACATGCTCGGCGGCGATGCGGCCGGTCTCATAGGCGTAGGAAATGCCCTCACCATTCCAAGGGTTGATGGCACCGGCCGCGTCTCCGGCCACCACCCAGTTCGGTCCGGCCAGCGGACCCACCGACAGCGCCATGGTCAACTTGCCGCCGCGCGGCTTGGTCAACTGCGATTCATCCGAGAGTTCCCAGTAGTCGGGGGCGGATCGCACATAGGCGTCCATCATGTCGTTGGTGTTGACGTGCTTCCAGCGCTTGAAGGTCGACAACAGGCCGACCCCAACATTGACGGTGCCGTCGCCGAGAGGAAACACCCACCCGTAACCCGGCATGGCCGCTCCGGTCTCGTCGCGGATGTCGAGTTGGCTCTCCAGGAAGCCATCATCGGAGCGAGGAGACTCGAAGTAGCCCCTGGCTGCCAAGCCCAACGGATAGTCCCGACGCCTGCTCGTTCCCAGACTCCAACCGAACCGGCTCAGCGAGCCGTCCGCCACCACGACGACCTTCGGGTTCAACTCCTCCACTTCACCGTTGTGCTTCAGCTCGACACCGGTCAACCGACCGCCCTCGAGTACAGGCTTCGCCTCGACCTTTTGCCGAACGGTGACACCCTGCTTCTCAACGAGTTGGGCTACTTGATGATCGAGATCCGAACGGCGGATGACCCCGCCCCAGTTGGGGAAGACCGAGTGGTCCGGCCACTCCATTTCGAGCTTGAGATTGTCGCCTGCATAGGAGCGCAGACCGTGCACACGGTGGAACTCCGGAACGTCGAAGTCGAAACCCAGGTCTTGCAGTTGCAGGATGGCCCTGGGGGTGAGTCCATCGCCGCAAGTCTTCTCGCGCGGGAACTCCTTCTTCTCTACGAGCGTGACGGAATGGCCGGCGTTCGCCAGCCAGAAAGCGGCGGCGGCACCTGCCGGTCCCCCGCCGACGACCACCACATCGGGAGAAGTCATCAGGGGCGGCAGCCTACCGCCCCTGTGACGGCACAGTGAATTGATGGTTGGCGACCTTGCAGAGGTATATTTCGTTTTGTGAAATCGGTCACAATCCCCAAGGCGACGGTAGCCCGGCTCCCGCTCTACCTCCATGCGCTCGAGTCACTCCAGAAAGAGGGAACGAGCACGGTCTCTTCGGAGATGATCGCTAAGCGGCTCAACGTCAACGCCGCCAAGGTTCGCAAGGATCTGTCGTTCCTCGGAACGCACGGTGTGCGCGGCGTTGGCTATGACTGTGCGGAGCTTGGACAACAGATCCGCGAGTCGCTCGGTCTGACACGTGACTTCGGCGTGGTCATTGTGGGAATCGGTAACCTCGGTGCCGCCCTGGCCAACTACGACGGGTTCGGAGAAGCACGCTTCCACATCGTCGGCCTATACGACGCCGACCCCGACACGATCGGGATCAAGATCGGCGATCTCACGGTCAAAGATGTCCGTCATCTGGCAGCTGATGTCGCCGAGAACGATGTCGAGATCGGCATCATCGCCACCCCGGCCGCGGTGGCGCAAGACGTCGCGACTCAGCTCAGCGAGTGTGGCGTTCATTCGATTCTGAACTTCGCCCAGACGGTGCTGCAGGTGGAGGGGGC
>JBLYYS010000340.1:0-2898 GCA_048550235.1 Acidimicrobiia bacterium
CGCATGTGCTGTGAGAATCAGGCTCGATCGAGATGAGCGGCGGCCGCCTCATCGATGAGCCAGGTGGTGTTATCTGCTCCCGCTGCAACGACAGTGGACGGAAAGGTCTCACCGGCGAGAACCGCCGCCAGCACCCGGGCTTTTGCTGCGCCAGTCACCAGGAAGACGAGGTGTCGGGCCGAGTGGAGGAGCGGAACTGTGGCGGTGAGACGCCAGCCTTTGTCCGGCACGAAATTGGCGACGTATGAAGTATCGGTCTCGTGTAGAGCGTCCGTCCCGGGGAACAACGACGCCGTATGACCGTCATCGCCCATTCCAAGGATCACCACATCCGGTCGGTCTCCAAGAGCCGAGTTGAGGTTGGCGGCATACTCCTGGGCGGCGGCCTGCGGTAGACGTTTCCTCCCCCAGCGAATGTTGTGGAAGGTAGCCGGAACGTGATCGAGCAAGGCATCGCGAGCCATTCGGGCATTCGACTGCTCGTGATCGGACGGCACCCAACGCTCATCACTGAGCCAGGTATCGACCTTCGTCCAGTCGATGTCAGTCGATCGTAGGCGTTCATAGGTCAAACTCGGGGTGGACCCACCCGCCAGGCCCAGCGACACTCGAGGTCCCGGGGAGTCGGCAATCAGCCGCCCGATGATCTCCGCAGCCTGCTCGGCGAGCTTGGCCGGGTCGGGGGCGGTGATGATTTGCACCAGGTCAGAGTAACGCCTCCGCAATCCTTCATGTTTGGCCCCACAGAAACCCCGTCCAAGCGTCCGTGAGTCCAATCTTCCACCTAATCTCGCCGAATGGCGCACGTCGAACCGATTCTCGAGGAACTCACAGGACCAGGACAGCTGTTCGAAGTCGAGGAGGCTCTTGTCCACGGCCACCCGATGCGGGTTTACAAGAATCGGCCCCGCAATCTCAGAGATCTTCTCGCAATCGGACTTGGACATGGCGATCTCGAGTACCTGGTGCAGGGAAATGATCGATACACATTCCCGGCGGCGATCAATCGTGCCCTGACCGTTGCAGGAGCCCTGCGTGACAGGTTCGGGATAGAACCCGGCGATCGCGTCGCAGTGGTTGGTGCGAACGCTCCCGATTGGGTGATTGCATACTGGTCCGTGATCGCAGCTCAGGGTGTCGTCGTTCCGTTCAACGCCTGGTGGAAGGCTGCGGAACTCGAGTTTGGTATCGAGGATTCTGGAACATCAGTCGTTCTTTGTGATGCCAGACGGGCGCTTGTGGCGATTGAGGCTGGCTTCCCGCCGGATCGGATCGGAGTCTGGGGTTCTGGTTCCCGACCCTCCGGCACGCTCTCGTTTGATGATCTGGCTGCCGGTGAACCTCCGCCGCTCGATTTCGCCGCCCCGCGAGGTGAGGATGAGGTTGCCGGCCTCTTCTATACGTCGGGGACGACCGGACGCCCCAAGGGATCGGCCAACACTCACCACAACATCATCACCAACCTGATGAACTTCGGTGTACTCAACCGGGCGCAGGCGATTGCGGCCGGCGAGTCACCGAGCGGGGAGAAGGCCACCTATCTCTGCATCATTCCGCTCTTCCACGCCACGGCCAACTTCACCTACATGGTCCCCTTCATGTTCGGAGGCCACAAGCTCGTATTCCTGCCGCCCGGAAAGTTCGAAGCGGACCATGCCGCCGGGGTCATTCAGTCCGAACGGGTCACCGCCATCGGGGGAGTGCCAACGATCATGGCCAGGTTGATCGACGCCGGTGTCCATGACCGTTACGACCTGTCCAGCGTCACCGCCATTGGATACGGAGGGGCTCCGGCGTCTGCTGCCCTGCTCGAGAAGATCAACGGCGCTTTTCCCAACCTCAAGAAGAAGGTGTCCACGGCGTACGGTCTGACCGAAACCTCCGCCATCGCCACGGCGACGGGAGGACTCGATTATCAGGAGCATCCATCGTCCGTCGGTCAGGCTTCTCCCGTCAACGACGTGAAGATTGCCGAGTTCGACGGCATGCCCAAGCAGCCGGGCGAAACCGGAGAAATCTGGTTGAAAGGGCCCAACGTCATACCCGGCTACTGGAATCGACCGGAGGCCAATACGCGTTCATTCGTCGACGGGTGGTTTCGAACGGGAGACGTCGGCTACGTCGACGCCGACGGGTTCGTGTACATAACCGATCGCGCCAAGGACATGGTGATCAGAGGCGGTGAGAATATCTACTGCGTGGAAGTCGAATCGGCGCTCGAGGCACATCCGTCCGTCTCCGAGGTGGCCGTGGTGGGTGTTCCGCACGCCGAACTCGGCGAGGAGTTGAAGGCCATCGTCGTACTGGCCCCTGAGGTATCGACAACGGTCGAGGAGCTTCGGGAGTTCGCTAATGAACGCCTCGCTGCCTTCAAGGTCCCGGCCCATTGGGAAATCCGGTCTGAAGCTCTACCGCGCAACCCCGCCGGCAAAGTGCTCAAAGCACCGTTGCGCGGCGACTCTTCGGGCGTATTTGCCGTTGGGGAGGAAAGCGACTCGGCGTTGTGAGGACGGTTTCGATTCCCTGCGGCGATTCCTTCGTCACGGGTCGCCTCATTGGTGCCGCGGACTCGGTCACGCCTGGAGTGTTGCTGGCGCATGGAGCCGGCACCAACCAGGATCACCCGATGATGGCGGCGATCCGAGACGGGATCGGCACCGCAGGTTTTTCCGTTCTCACGTTCAACTACGAGTACACGGAGGCTGGAAAGAAGCGGCCGGACTCGCCAAAACGTTTGCTTACCTGCCACTCTGCTGCGGCGAGTTGGTTCCGGCAGGAAGTGCAACCCAGCATGGTGATGGCAGGCCGTTCGATGGGCGGACGAATCGCCTCGATGCTGGCTGCAGAAGGGGAGGAATGCGCAGGTTTGATGCTGTTCTCCTACCCGCTGCACCCGGC
>JBLYYS010000341.1:0-4460 GCA_048550235.1 Acidimicrobiia bacterium
CGAGGAGGCAAAGACGGGACTCTCGTTGACCCACCTCTCTGATGGGCAGCGGAGTACTCGGATTCGTTTCGCCGACCTCGTCGCCCAGCCTCGTCGTGTGCTGACGACTCCGACGTGGAGCGCCAAGATCAATCACGGGCGTGCGTACAGCCCATTCACACTCAACGTCGAGGAGTCGATCCCGTGGCGGACTTTGACCGGTCGTCAGCACTTCTATCTAGATCATGAGAACTACCTCGAATGGGGGGAGCACCTACCGACCTACAAACCCCGGCCCGACCACACGATGTTGTCGGAGACCGAGTTCAGTAAGAACGAGGCTCAGGGCCGGATGCTCAACTACATCACGCCGCACGGAAAATGGAGTATCCACTCGACCTACTCCGAGAACATTCGGATGAAGACCCTTTCGAGAGGCGGCTATCCGGTCTGGCTGAACGACAAGGAAGCCGCCGAGATGGGCATCTCCGACAACGATTGGGTCGAGTTGTTCAACGACAACGGCGTCTTCGTGCAGAGATGCATCACTTCGGCCCGGATCCCCAAGGGGACTGTGTTCGTGTACCACGCCACCGAACGGACGGTCGGAATCCCTATCTCGCCGTTGCGCAAGAAACGAGCCGGCATGAACAACTCTCTCACCAGGACGCGGCTCAAACCGGTGCTGATGAGCGGTGGCTATGCCCAGTTCACCTACGCCTTCAACTACTGGGGGCCTACCGGGGTGAACAGAGATACGTTCGTGTACGTCCGCCGCATCGACAAGCCGAGCTACTGAGGGGAGGAATCATGGATGTCAGAGCCCATATGAGCATGCTGTTCCACCTCGACAAGTGCATCGGGTGCCATACCTGCAGCGTCGCTTGCAAGAACCTGTGGACCGACCGCAAGGGCGCCGAGTACATGTGGTGGAACAACGTCGAAACCCGACCGGGTACCGGCTATCCAACCGGGTGGGAGGATCAGGAACACTATCGCGGTGGATGGGAGGAGAACTGGGTTGGGGTCGAGCTGAAACTTCACAGCAGGACCAAGGGACTTGCGAATCTGTTCTACAACCCGGCCTTGCCGGAACTGGACGACTACTACGAACCGTTCACTTTCCGCTACGAGGACCTCTTCAATGCACCGGAGGGTGAGCACCAACCCACGGCGATACCGATTTCGGCAATCACCGGTGATCCGATCGATATCGAGGCCGGTCCGAACTGGGATGACGACCTGTCCGGATCGAATATCTACGCGGCCAACGATCCCAACTTCGAAAACGTGGCTGCCGAGGTTCAACAGCAGATGGCAGAAATCGAGCGGGTCGTGTTCAACTACCTGCCCCGCATCTGCAACCACTGCTTGAACCCCGCCTGTGTGGCCGCCTGTCCTAGTGGCGCTATCTACAAACGCGGTGAGGATGGCGTGGTGCTGGTCAACGAGGACAAGTGCCGCGCATGGCGAATGTGCATATCGGCTTGTCCCTACAAAAAGGTCTTCTACAACTGGTCGACAGGCAAGTCTGAGAAGTGCATTCTCTGCTTCCCTCGCATGGAGACCGGGCAAGCACCGGCATGTGCGCACTCCTGTGTTGGGCGCATTCGCTACATGGGAGTCCTCCTGTACGACGCCGACCTCATCCAATGGGCTGCCGAAGGTCCGAAGGAGGAGCTGTTCGATCGTCAGAACGAGGTGATCCTCGATCCGTTCGATCCGGCTGTGATTGAGGCGGCCAAGGCAAATGGTCTGGACGATGGATGGATCGCTTCGGCACAGAACTCGCCTGCCTACAAGTTCGTCAAGGAATGGAAGCTGGCGTTGCCGCTCCACGCTGAGTACCGGACGATCGCCATGATGTTCTACATTCCGCCCCTTTCTCCTGTGGTCTCCACGATCGAGCAGGGTCTGGTTCGTTTGGACATCTCTCCGGAACAGGTGGACTTTGAATTGTTCCAGGGTCTCGAGAAAGCCAGGCTGCCGATCAAATACCTGGCGAATCTCTTCTCGGCCGGCAATGAGGAGGTCATCGAAAAGATCCTCCGCAAGATGTTGGCCGTCCGGATCTACAAGCGTCGGCAAAGCGTCGAAGGTGTGATCGATGATGCAACGCTGGCGATGATCGAGTCGGCCGGGACGTCACCGGAGGAGATCGAGGCCATCTATCGGATGACCACATTGCCAACCATGCAGGAACGTTTCGTGTTTCCGCCTTATCACCGAGAGATGTCGGCAGAGGCTATGTACGGGGATCCCCTCGCTCGCAAGGGAGAAACCGGATTCGGCTACACGCTGGCTCCGGAGCGAGGTGCATGATGATGAAAGACCTTGCACTCATCGCCGAAGGCTTCGAGTATCCACGGCCGGGACGTTTGGAGGAACTCCGCGCAGTGGTCGACCAACTCGATTCGAGTGGTGCTCGCAAACGTTTGGGACGGTTCGTCGACTCGATGGCCGAGTTGTCACTGGCCGAATGGGAGGAACTCCATACGAGGACCCTCGATCTTGGCCCCCTGTTCGTGCCCTACGTTGGTCATGTCATCTGGGGTGACAACTACCACCGGGGCGAGTTCATGGCTGAGGTGAAGGTTGCCCAGGAGTTCTACGGGATTGACCCCAAAGGTGAGTTGCCGGATCATCTCGAACCGGTTCTGCGCCTGCTGGCTACTGCCGACCCGGCACCGAACTCGCTTCTCGAAGTACTCCCAGAAGCTTTGGGCAAGATGCGTTCGGAACTGAAGGATGCTGAGCGAGGCAACCCGTATCGCCACCTGCTGGCGGCAATAGCCGAAATAGATGTACCGACTCCGGTAGGAGGTGTGCAATGAGCGACGGCGTCCTTCTCTTCGTAGTACTTCCCTATGTGGCAATAGCGCTGGCGATCGTCGGTACGGTGTACCGGTTCAAGTACCGCAAGTTCTCCGTGTCCTCGCTATCGACGCAGTTGCTCGAGAACCGCAAGCTCTTCTGGGGCTCGATCTCATTCCACTGGGGGATCGTGGCGATCCTCACCGGCCATCTACTGGCGCTCCTGGTGCCGGTGGGCTTCCAGGCTTGGAACGGTTCACCGGTCAGGCTCTACCTTTTGGAGATCACCGGCTTCGCTCTGGGTCTGTGGGCCCTGGGCGGGTTGATCGTATTGATCTACCGGAGGTTCACCTCCCGTCGGATCAGGGTGGTGACTACTCCGATGGACTTCGTGGTGCTGACTCTGCTGTTCGCTCAGATCATCACCGGACTTTGGATAGCCGTCGGCTATCGATGGGGTTCGTTCTGGGGCACGGGCGTGTTCGTCCCGTGGATCTGGTCGCTCTTGACCCTCCGGCCGAAGCCTGAACTGGTGGCGCACATCCCACTCGTTCTGCAGACGCACGTCACACTGTTCTGGATGTTCCTGGTGGTGTTCCCGTTCACGAGGCTGGTGCACATCGTTACAGCCCCGTTCCAGTATGTGACTCGCCCGTGGCAACTCGTTGGCTGGGTCCGCCGCGACCGCGTGCCCCCCAAACAAGAGATCCCGACCCGAGTCGGAACCGGCGTCTAACGCCCGACGCGCGGTTTCCTGTCAATCGCACCCCTCAAAAACGGGGTGCTGGATTGACAGGAAACGGCTGTTTGTATCCAAAGTGTGTGGTCGTTCGTCTTTAGGGGGTAAGTCGTTCGAGAAGGAGACACACATGTCGGATTTCATGAATGAAGCGAGTTGGGATCGAATCGCCAGGGTTGTCCTCGGGATTGTCCTGATCGCCCTCGGGTTCTCGGGAGCCGTCGAAGGCGGCCTCGGTACCTTCCTCGGGCTAGTCGGATTCATTCCACTCATCACCGGTTTGGTGGGTTGGTGCCCGCTCTACGCCATCTTCAGGTTCCGCACCAACCGCGAAACCGCCCGGGTCTGAATCGAAGCCTTGTGGCCGATCACCTGATGACCGATACGCAACCCAGCCTCATCGAGGTGATGGCTCCCCACTGCGCCGAGTGTCGGGCAATGCAGCCCGACCTCGATGCGGTGGCGGAGGAATATCACGAGACCGTCGACCTGGTCGTGATCAATGCGGCAGAGGAGCCGGATCGTGCAGCCGCACTGGACGTTTTGGGAACGCCTACGCTCATCGCCATGAGGAATGGTGTCGAGGTCGCCCGGTTCACCGGTCGAAGGTCGAAAACCGAACTTAGAGAGCTTTTCGCAGCTGTTGCGGACGGAAACGCCGACAGCATCTCGTCGATGAGCGGTAGCGATCGGCTTGTTTGGACGGTCGCCGCCATCCTGTTGACCGCCGTTGGTCTCGCCATCGGCCCATCCTGGATCATGGTTGCCCTTGGAGTGGGGCTGGCTTCGTACGCTCTTGTTCAAGGCCGTCGCTGATGTTTGAGATTGACGACCTCGGCGAGCATCTGGACGACCTCTACCGCTTCGCGCTGGCGATATCACGCGATGCGGACCTCGCCGGCGACCTGGTGCACGACGCCATCGTCAG
>JBLYYS010000342.1:0-3931 GCA_048550235.1 Acidimicrobiia bacterium
CACAGAACGCACTTGTCGGTGTCGAGCAGGATGTTCGCAAAGCAGCGAAGACACCGTTGCGCCTCGCAGCGGGCCTGCTCGATGGTGAAACCTGTTTCGACCTCGGCCAGCCCGATCCGGCGGTCGGTAGGCAGAGTCGGGACGTCTACCCGGGGGACGCGGTCGTAGACGTCGTCCAGGCGGTGGAACTGTTCGAGTTGGACCATCGTTCCTGCGTCCTGTTGCTGGAACGTTCCGCCGAAGGCCTCATGGATCTCTCGGGCGGCGCTGCGACCGTCGGCAATTGCCTCGATCAAGGTCCGGGGACCTCTGGCAGCATCTCCGCCGGCCCAAACCATCGGCAGGGAGGTGGCGAGGCTGTCCTGGCTCACCTGGATGGTTCGTCGGGGACTGACCTCGGGGCCGCTGTCGCCGAGAGCTTCCACGTCGATCGCCTGGCCGATGGCCATGATGATCGTGTCGGCCTCGAGGGTCACCCGATCCGAATCGTCGAACTCCGGCGAGAAACGGCCCTCGTCATCGAAGACCCTGGTGACGCCGATCGTCTCGATGCCGACCACTTTTCCATTCTCGGCGAGGATGCGGGCCGGCCCGCGACGATTGACGAACGTGATGTCTTCGTGCTCGGCCTCTTCGATCTCGAATTCCGACGCCGGCATTTCGTGCTTCGCCTCGAGCGACATGATCGTGATGTCCTGGGCACCGGTTCTCGCGGCTGTGCGGGCGACGTCCAGAGCCTCGGTCATCGATGCCCGTTCGTCCCCTTCGTCGTACTCGGCGTTCCTTCGGGCGATCTCGTCGTAGGTGGCGGCTCTGAGGGCTGTGCGGGCGGCGTCCATGGCGACGTCGCCACCGCCGATGACCACGACCTTGTTGCCGATGTCGGTGGCGAAACCTTGATTGGCGTTGATCAAGAACTCGATCGCCTTGAGGACCCCGTCGGAGTCGTGGCCTTCGAGGTCGAGTCCCCGTCCGAGTGTGGCGCCGATGGCGATGAACAATGCATCGTGCTTCTCGCGCAGTCCGTCGAGTGTCTCGTCCTCACCCAGTTTGCAGTTCAGGTGTACCTCAACGCCGAGGTCGGTGATCGCCTTGATTTCGGCAGCGAGCAGCGTTCGATCGAGGCGGTACTCAGGGATACCGAGCAGCATCATGCCGCCCAGTTGCCCGGTTGCCTCGTAGAGGGTCACTCCGTACCCGAGACGGCGAAGATCATGAGCAGCGGACAGGCCGGCGGGCCCTCCACCGACAATCCCGATGCTCTGTGGGCGAGATTCGGCGGGTGCCGCCGCCACCTGCTTGTACGTGTCCATGCCGGCCTCTACACCGAACTGGTCGGTAACGAAGCGCTTGAGTGCCCGGATGGCGATCGGCTTGTCGATCTCGCCGCGGCGGCAGGCATCCTCGCAGGGGGCTGCGCAAACTCGACCACACACGGATGCGAACGGGTTCGGAAGTCGGGCAGTCAGGTAGGCGAGTTCATCCTGACCGTCTGCGATTGCCGCCACGTACATTCCGGCATTCGTGTTGACCGGACAGGCAGCAAGGCAGGGGATGTTCTCGTCGAAGAAGTGAAGTCTCTCCATCCCGATTTGCTCCGTTGTCGACGCCCTACTTCACGTTCCCGACGCACGCGCCGGGATGGGCAGGAGAGTAGCAACCCGACCCGACGGTCTGTCGAATCGGGGCCTCACCTAGCGCGCGGCACCTGCATTGATCCAGTCGATGATCAGCTGGATGTCGCTGTCGTCAAGTGGCGAGCCGGGTGGCATCAGAGCCCCGTTCCCGAGCAGGCGCTGCGCCAATGAGCTGCCGCCGGCGTTGCCGGGGATCACAGCAGCTCCGCTGTTGCCGCTGTTGACGGTCGAATCGTAGGTGGCTGCATCCCACCCACCTAAGGAGCCGTGACAGGCGGCGCAACCGGCCTGCAGGATCGGCTGCACATGCTCGGCCCAGGTGAGGTCAGCTGGGTCCAACCCGGCAGCTTCGTCGCTTCCTGCCACGGTTACCTCGCCGGTAGCCCCGCCTGCGATCCATTGCACGATCATCTCGATTTGGTTGAGCGGCAGAGATGCTGCCGGCGGCATGAGCGCGCCCTCGCCTCGCAGTCGCTGTACCAGGATGCTCCCGTCCGGGTCACCCGGAATTACGGCCGGTCCGCTGTCTCCGCTGTTGATGACGGAATCCATTGTCGCTGCATCCCATCCCCCCGAGGTACCGTGACAGCCGGAGCATGAGGCCTGGAAGATTGGTTCGATGTCCCGGGCATAGAGGATGGTCTGAGAGGCACCTCGACCGCCGAGAGATCGAATGTGTTGGACCAGTCCATCGAGTTGGTCACTGGTGAGAACTTCGCCCCATGCGATCATCGAAGTGGCCGAGTGTCCGTTGCTGATGGTGTCGAACAAGGCATCATCGGTGAATGAATCCTGGAAGTCCGGTGTCGTCAGAGACGGGCCAACAAGGCCGGCACCGCCGGCACCGTCCTCTCCATGGCACTGAGCGCAGAAGGCGCTGAAGACCTGGGCGCTGCCTCCGGCGACCGGCCCGCGCGCCAGGTCGGGTGGGAACTCAACAGGAGGATCGTTCTCCCACGCGCGCATGAAGGAGACCAGCGCATCGACTTCGTCCTCGGTCAAGGGACCGCCTTCCGATTCGAGGAAGGGCGACATGCCCTGATCGGTTTGGCCCTTCGAGATGATGGCTCGAAGGGTGGCGTCGTCACGGGTCTCCAGATAGAGGGCGGTGCTGATCGGGGCAATGATGTCGGCCGGGTTGGACGGGTGCGGTCCGCCCTCGCCGAAATCGCCGTGGCAGGAGGAACACAGCTGGCCGTAGAGCTGCTGCCCGACCAGGATCGGCGTGCCGAAGCTGCCCTCGATGGTGTAGTCGGTGAGGGCAACCAGCTGCTCCTCTGTCAGCACGTCGCCCCAAACCGGCATGGTGCGGTGTTCGGCGCCGTTGGCGATGATGTCGTAGGCAGTTTCGATATCAGCGGCCGACGGAACCCGGGCGCTATGACAGTCCGCGCAATGCTGTGAGAAGAGAGCGGCACCGTCCGGTGAAGCCGTCGGCGTAGACACGTAGAGAGCCAGTTCGGCGATGTCATCGTCCGGAAGCACATCTCGCCACTGGGTCATGTCGAGGTGGTTCCCGCCATTACGGATCAGTCCCTCGAGCTGTGCGCGATCGCCTTCCCAGGCAATGGTTGAGCCGTGGCATTCCGAGCAATAGAGCGTGTAGAGGCGCTGGCCGTCCGGTGCCAGAAGGAAGTTCAGAAGAGCCGTGCGATTCTGTCCAAACAGCACTTCCCCCCACTCCGGGATGTCGAGGTCGGTGTGCGCCGGGTAGCCGGTTCCCTGGTCGAGGGCGAGTTGGAGCTCAAACGGACTGATCGCCGCCAGATCGCCTGAGTCATGGCACTCTGCGCAGTTCTCAACGTAGATCGCGCCTCCCTGCGGAGAGACCAGGAATCCCGCCAGGGCATCGATTTCATCGGTGGACAGTGTGGCCGCGAAAGCCGGCATTCCTTCATGCCCGCCGGCGATAGTTTCATGGAGCCTGGTGCCCGGCGGAACTTCGATCGATGTTCCGTGGCAGACCGAGCAGTTCTCGGTGAATAGCGCGGCGGCGTTGATCGTTCCGGTCACATCGGCCGGGGGAGGGGTCTCGCGGATCGACTGGACCGTCAGGAAACCCATTGCCGCCACCGCGACGATCGTCGATACCCCGACCCAGTTGCGGTCGCGAATGTGACGGAGCTTGGTCTTGTCCAAATACGGCATCGCAAAGAGGAACGCGAAGCCGAGAGCTGGGAGCAAGATGACCCCGACGAACTCGAGATTGCCTGGGAAGTATTTGAGAAGCTGAAACAGCCAGAGGAAGTACCACTCGGGGCGCGGCGTGTAATCGCTATCTGAAGGATCAGCTC
>JBLYYS010000343.1:0-6372 GCA_048550235.1 Acidimicrobiia bacterium
ATATCCGAACTCACCGGCGCACCGCGACCGCAAACTGCCTGACGATCAGGACCAGGAAGAAGACCGCTACCGAGGCGCCGGCGATGCTCGCCCCGGCGGCCGTGTCGGCGTACCAGGTGAGCAACAAACCGCCGACGACGGTCGCCATACCAACGATCACCGCGGTGATCATCATGGTTGGCACCCGCCTGACCAGCAGAGAAGCCGTCGCGGCAGGAGCAACCAGCAACCCGAATACAAGCAGGTTCCCGACCACCCGAAAAGAGGTCACAATCGCCAGCGTGAGCAAGGCCAACATCACCGAGTGGGCGATGCGGGGACGCAGACCAAGCACCTCGGCCTTGTCCTCGTTGAACGAGAGCACCAGGAAGGGTCGATAGAAAACCAGGACCGCGACCGCGGTGACAGCTGCGGCAACACCCTGAACCACCAGATCGGTTCGATCGACGGCAAGGATGTTGCCAAAGAGGAACCCGGTGAGGCTCCCCGAGAAGGAAGGAGCACGCGACATGATGATCACACCGAAGGCGAGCATCCCAACGAATAGCAACCCAATGGCGGTGTCCTCGCTGAGTCGGGCCTTGCGATGCACGTACTCGATCCCGGCAATCATCACCAGGGCACTCATCGCCGCGCCGATCGTCAGATCGAAGTCCCAAATGAAGGCGAGGGCGATTCCGGGCAGAACCCCGTGAGCCATGGCGTCACCCATGAAGCTGAGCCCCCTCAGAACAACCCACGTCCCGATCAGGGAAGTCGTTATTACCGCGAGAACGCCTGCGATCAGTGCCTGCACCATGAAGCCGTTTGAAAACGGTTCGGTGAGGAAACTCATCGCTCGAGCCCCAAGGCTATCTGCTCGGCATTCCACCGCATCATCGCCAGATAGTCACCGGGTCCTGATCCGTCCTCATTCATCGTTCCCGAGTACAGCGGTATGACCAGGACATCTCTATCCACCTGCTGTACGAGTTGCTCGGCGAGGGCCTGACTCTCTCCGATGTCTGTGAAGACCGCACGCGCCTCTGACGATTCCAAGACCGACACCACCTCAGCAAACCCGGACGCGCTCGGCTCCACCATCGTTGTGGCGCCGGGGAGAACTGTGGCAATCACATCGAACCCATAACGATCAGCGAAATACCCGAACGCCTGATGCCCGGTGACGAGGATCCGGTCGGCCGTAGGAATCGAAGCAAGCCGGTCGGTGATCCACTGGTCGGTCGCCAGCAATTCCGATTGATAGGCAGAAGCACCCGACTGCCAGTCGACGGAAGCATCGATGGACCCGAGACGCTCGGCAACAACGTCCACCACCGCGATCATTCGCAACGGGTCGAGCCACACGTGGGGGTCGGAGGCGCCGGACTCATCGAAAGCGATAGGCGCGACCTGCGGCCCGACTTCGACCAATGCGTCACCGTCGATTTCTTCGAGGACATCCTCCAACCCCTCTTCGAGACCAAGACCGTTGGCGACCACGAGGTCGGCGGATCGAATCTCTGCCACCTGGCGAGCGGATGGTTCAAACTCATGAGGATCAGCACCACCGGGCATGATCGTTGTCACCGACGCTTCCGTCCCAAAAGCACGATTGACGATGTCGCCCAGCACTGAGGTCGTGACAACAATGTGGATCTCGCCATCGTCAACCGATTCAGCCGAACACGACGTCAGCAAGGACAGGGCGACGACGAGACTCAAAGATTTGAGAATGAGAGTTGTTCTCATAATCATTCTAAGCTACCATCATCACCATGACAGCGCAACGCCGCTCCACGGTTGCCCTCGCAGAAGAGCGACTTCGCGAGTCGGGGGTAAGGACGACCCGTGCTAGACGACTAGTCATAGAAAAACTGAGTCGGCTCGACGGACCGCGCACGGCCGAGGAAATCAGCGGCCTCCTCAAGGCCGAGGTACCGCTCTCATCTCTTTACCGAACCC
This sequence comes from Acidimicrobiia bacterium, assembly GCA_048550235.1. Lineage (GTDB taxonomy): Bacteria > Actinomycetota > Acidimicrobiia > Spongiisociales > JAHEDJ01 > JAHEDJ01. The sequence goes on from JBLYYS010000343.1 coordinate 1,945, forward strand.
TCAGTGTTCTCTCATCGAGTGGTGTACTTCAGCGCTTCCACGATGGAGCGGGAACCGCGCGGTACGAACTGGGTGAGTGGCTGACCGGACACCACCACCACATCACCTGCACGAAGTGCGGAACAACGCACGACATCGACTTCTCGTCAGAGTCCGAGGAGGCCCTCCGCCGCCTGGCAGATGAGGCAGGCATAGCAGCCGAATTCGACGTGGCCGCCCATCGGATTGATCTGGAGGGCCTGTGCAGTCGATGCCGGTAGCTGTGCGGGGAACCGGCGTCACCCTCGTCTACGGCGACCGGGTCGCTTTCCGCGCGTCGGATGTGATCATTCCCGAAGGAGCCATCACCGCGGTGATCGGACCAAACGGATCGGGAAAGTCGACGCTCCTGAACGCGATCGCGGGACTCGCTCTACTGGCAGATGGCACGCTCGAGGTTCTCGGGACCGACCCGGTTGGTGCCAGATCCCGCACGTCTTATGTTCTGCAGGCGACAAAGCTCAACGAGCGGCTCCCGGTGACCGTTCGCGAGGTAGTCATGATGAGCCGGTACGTCGAGCTCGGTTCCTTCGGGTTCATCCGCAAGTCCGACCGGGCGGTCGTCGATGAGGCACTAGAGCGCTTGGATGTCGGCAGACTCGCAACACGCCACCTCGGTGAATTGTCCGGCGGTGAACGCCAGCGAGTGTTCGTTGCGCAGGGACTGGCGCAACAAGCCGATCTGCTCCTGCTCGATGAACCGTTGAACGCCCTCGATATCGTCTCAAAGGATTTGATTGTCGAAGCCGTCAATGAAGAGAAGCGTCGAGGCCGCACAATAGTTGCAACGACGCACGATCTCGGAGAAGCAGCGAAAGCCGACCATGTGGTCCTGTTGTCCGGCGGAGTCGTGGCCGAAGGCCCGCCGCGAGAAACGTTGACGTCGGCTTTCTTGGCCAAGGCCTACGGAATCGAAATAGTGGAGGACGAGAGCGGAGCACCAATCCTTGACGACTCAGCTCACTTCCCGGTGGACGAGCGCCACCAGCACTTCGATCGGACCGGCCACGCCGACCACTAGCCCGCCGTTTGGAGCGCGCTCCTAGGCTGCGGGAATCATTAGCCTGCGAGCGTGGCTCTCGAACAGGCACTCCTTCGCTCCCTCCGCTGGCTGGCAATCGGTCTGGTGCCTGCACCGATTCTCCTACTACTCCCGCAACCATCCGGTGACTCATTGCTGACGTGGTCGACCATCCACCTGACGGTCATCGTGCTCATCGGGTCTGCCGTCATGGTCGATCTGCGACGTTTCGTCGACCAACCGATGTTTGCCGGAATCCCCGGCGCCGGCCTCCGACGTTTTGCCACTGCCGGATCGGTTGTTGCGCTCGTCACCGGCGTTGTGGCCCTCATCACCCTGGCGTCCTCTGCCGCCCTCCGTCTGGAACCTTCACATCAATTCCTGCAGCTGCTCTCCACCCTCGACATCGCTTGGTCGGTTGCCGCCCTTTACTACGGGATCCGCTGGCTGCGGGGGGAAACGGCCGGTCGAGTGGCGGGAACGATTCTCACCATCATCTGCATCTGGTCCATCTGGAACTACCTACGGATCGTCGGATTCACAGCCAACGGAGGCTGGCTGGTCGACGGTGAGGCGCTGCTCCGCTGGGTTCTGCCCTTCGACACCATGGCCGCCGTCGCAGCGCTCGGATCCCTGACGTGGGCCGTCCGTCAACCGACGGAACACCTCAGGCCCCAGTCGTAGGGCTGGAATTCGACTCGCTGTAGGCGGTCGAACGCAGCACGAACATCGGGTTCCATCCATGTTCGTAGGGAGGCGACCACTTTCGTGGGTGGCGCGGGAATCCAAGTGGGCATCCTGGCCGGCCGCACGAAGTCTGCTCCGTACCAGAGAAACACCCTGGAGACCAGGAGAGCGCGGTCTGACACCGTCGCCCCCCCAGATCGGAGGAAGACCCTCATCTGGTCATCGAGTTGCTCCTCGACTCGATCGCCCCGGTACGGCTCGGCGCGCAGGGTCGGACACGAAACAGAGCCGCACACAACCGCTGAGTGGACGCGCGGGTCTCCGAACCGACGAATCTTGGCGTGTTCCACGGCATCGAGCGAGAGTCTCCTCCCGGACACATCGACGAACGGCCGGCTGAAAGCACCGGGCACCCGCAGAACCGACTCCTCTCCCGCGACATAGGCCTCGGCCGCGAGGCTCAGGGCACCGGCGTTGTACAGGTTCAGCCAGTAGGCCAACGCCTCGTCGCGGGAGAGTTGATCCGGATCAGTTTCGGCCAGTCGACCGACGTAGGCGTTGAGGTCACCCCTGACATCGGCCAGAGCCGGCATCTTGCCCTCAGAGAGGGCTGCGAGCGGGCCGGTCAAGTCGCGGTGGTCCACTCGCCCCATCCCTTTGGGGCGCGGCCGACGAACGGTGATCTGATTGCGGAGCATCGACCAGGCGGCGGCAAGCGGATTGGGTCCATCCATCACGGTTCAAGAACCACGCTCTACCGCCCTCCATTCCGCGTTTCTGGGCGGGTCAGATGGTGGCCACCCAGGCGGCGAAGAAGCGGATGGCCTGTTCGCGGAGCACGTTCTCGGCGGCGCGGAGGTCGGCGATCAACTTCCCCTTGTCGACACCGGCCGCAACAATGTTTCCGCCCCCAGGCCGGCTCGTCGCCAGCACGGCTAGATCGGCGCCGGCTTCGGGGTGAGACTGAATTGCCAGGGCCGAGCCGCAACGATAGATGTGCTGGTACTCGTCGGTGAACGCGAGCAACTCGGCCCCAGGCGGGAGATCGAAGGTGTCGCCGTGGGAAACCAGTACCCGATCGGGGAGATTCGCGACCACCGGATCCTCCCGTCCGGCCTCGGTCGTCTTCAGAGCCAGCAACCCGCCCTCTGGGTTCGGCGCCCTATACGCCCGTCCACCCAGCGCATCTGCGATGAGTTGGCTGCCCAGACAGATACCGAGTACCGGCACGGCCTCAGCAACAAGCACGGAGATGAACTCCTTCTCCTCCGAAAGGTACGGATGATCGACTACCTCGTAGGCGCCCATCGACCCTCCCAGCACCACAACTGCTCGCCAGTTGGTTGACTCCGGTAGAGGTTCGCCCTCATCGAGGCGTATCAGATCGGTCGGAATCCCGGCCTGGTCGATGGCTTCACCCAACCAACCCGGCCCCACGCCTTCGGAGTGATGCAAATAGAGGACTTTGTCAGCTGTGCCGGCCATAGCGGGCACGTTACCGCCTCTCCAGCTCTGCAAACCAGCCGATACTCGTGCGGATCACCTCAGCCGGCGGTCCGCCGCTACTATCGGAAAACGTGCTGGCACTCAAACACCTGGCCTCAGGAAAAGTCCGGGAGATCTACGAGATCGACAACGATCGCCTTCTGTTCGTGGCCACAGATCGCATTTCCGCCTATGACGTCATCCTCCCGGATCCGATCCCCGACAAGGGCCGGGTGCTCACCGGCCTCTCCCTCCACTGGTTCGACGTTCTCGACGTTCCGAACCACCTCCTGACTACCGATCTGTCCGGCGTGCCGTCATTGACCGCAGCCGACCGCGAGGAACTGGCCGGTCGAGCAATGATCGTCCGCCGGGCGGAAGTCATCCCGGTCGAGTGCGTCGTACGTGGCTATCTCTACGGCTCTTCCTGGCGGGAATATCGCGACGGAGGCGGGCCGACCACCGAGCACCTCCCGCCCGGGTTGAAGATGGCGGATCAGCTCCCCGAACCGATCTTCACGCCGGCTACCAAAGCAGAATCCGGACATGATGAGAACCTGACTGAGGCCGACACCCGTGCGCTGCTCGGTAGCGAGTTGTACGAACGGCTCAAGAGGGCTTCGATCGAGATCTACCAGACGGCCGCCCGTTTTGCGTCCGCGCGAGGCATCATTCTGGCCGACACCAAGTTCGAGTTCGGCTGGTCGAACGGCGAACTGTTGCTGATCGATGAGGTTCTCACTCCTGACTCATCTCGCTACTGGCCGCGTGATCAGTGGACACCCGGCAACGCCGTGCCTTCCTACGACAAACAGTACGTCCGCGATTGGTTGGACTCCGTGGGGTGGGACCACACCCCACCCGCCCCGAGACTGCCGGAGGAGGTAGTTCGGGAGACACGAGGCAAGTACACGGATGCGTTTGCAGGAATAACCGGCCGTCCATTCGATGACTACCTCTCCGAGGTCTTCTCATGAAAGCCACAGTGTTCGTCACGCGACGTTCCGACATTTCGGATCCGCAGGGGGCTGCCGTTTTGCGGGGAATTCGGGACCTCGGATACTCGGCCGTCGAATCAGTTCGCATCGACAAGGTCATCACTCTCCAACTCGAAATCGACGACACGGCGCAAGCTCGCGCCGAAATCGAGGAGATGTGCGAGAAACTGCTGGCGAATCCGGTCATGGAGGACTACA
>JBLYYS010000344.1:0-3055 GCA_048550235.1 Acidimicrobiia bacterium
TGTCGAAACGAAACGCCGACCGGACGATCCCGCCACTATCGGGGATGGATTCGACGGCATTACACCCGGCCCGTTCGAACTCGCTCTCGTCGATCTCATCTCACGATTCGGTCTCGAGGATCGAGTCATCGCGCAGAGTTTCGACCACAGGTCCTTGTGGGCCGTCCACTCCATCGCGCCGGACCTGTCGCTGGCAGCTCTCACCCCCGACCGGTTCACCGACCTCGAGACCTTGGCCGGGAATGGTGCTTCGATCTGGTCACCTCGGTATACGAGTCTGCGAAGCCAGGACATCGAGGATGCCCACCGGCTTGGACTCGAAGTCATCCCATGGACGGTGAACGATCCAGCAGACTTCGCCGACATGATCTCAATGGGCGTGGACGGGATAATCACCGACCGACCCGACCTGCTGCTTGCCCATCTCGGTCGGTGAAGAGCGTCGCGCTTGTGGGTTACGATCCGCCGAGCAATAGAAGGACGACATGCTCATCAGTGAGTTCCAAAGAGCCATGGAGGAGACCTACGGCCGACGGGATCGGGATAGAGGAGTACCCGCATCCGTTGCCTGGCTGACCGAAGAAGTCGGGGAGCTCGCTCAGTCCCTCCGGAAGGGAACCGCAGCTCAACAGGAGCACGAATTCGCAGATGTTCTCGCCTGGACCTTCTCCCTAGCGAATCAGGCCGGAATCGATCTGGAGCAAGCCGTAGACCGCTACGCACACGGATGCCCCAAGTGCGCCTCCATCCCTTGCCACTGTGAGTGAGTTGGCGATCACGATAAAGAGTCTCCTATGCTCCCGTGGTGAGACCCCGACATACAATTTTTTCCTTCATCGCGGCCGTTTTGACCCTTCTGATTGCCCTCCCGGCAGTCGCTGATGACCTCGACTCCGCCGTCGCTTCGGCCAGAGGCAGCGGACTCCCCATCCTCTCAGAGGCTGAGTCTCTAGCCGTCGCTCAGGCACGGGCACAGGCATCCGCCGAGAAGCCATTCCACGCAGACCTGAGCCCCCTACTCGGCGTTTGTGACTCGGTTGGGGAAGTTGTCGGGATGGGTCCGAATGTCGGTCGCATCTTCGAGGAGTTCGCCAAGAGTGGCTCGCACTGGTCCGTCATCACCTCGTCGAAGTGGACGTCGATGGGCACCGGACAAACACGCGGCGCCGACGGCTACCTCTACGTTTCGGTCGTCTTCTGTGAGGGTGGGATACCACCGGCACCAGCACCGACACCGACAACGACTCCCCCGGCGACAGCACCTGCTCCCGCCCCGGCGCCGACGACGACCGTCCCCCCGTTGACCGCAACCGACTACTCGGTCGCTTCTCTGAAGCTGGTCCCGTTTGACCGTGAACTCTGTCCCATGATCACCGGCGATGAGTTCCACGATGACATGGCCGAGACTTTCTGCATCATCTGAGAGCCATCAGCTGACAGCAGTCAGCTATCAGCAACAAGCCGACCCGGCTAGACGAGCAACTCCGCGATCTGGACCGCGTTTAGGGCTGCGCCTTTGCGGAGATTGTCACCGACGGTCCATAGGTTGAGGCCACCCTTGCCGTCGAGCGTCGGGCGAATACGACCCACCAGTACATCATCGATGCCTGCCGCATCGAGCGGAGTCGGAACCTTGTCCAGCCACACCTGGGCACCCGGCGCTTCGTTGATCAACTCGACCGCCTCTTCAGGTGACACGGGTCGGTCGAACCAGAGAGCCGCAGACGTGCCGTGGCCGGTCATCACGGGCACACGCACGCACGTCGACTCTGCCTCGATACCGGGAGCCTCGAGGATCTTGCGGGTCTCGTTGAGGAGCTTCATTTCCTCGTCGGTGTAATCGTGCGGATCGGCATCACCGATCAACGGCAAGACGTTGAAAGCAATCGGGCGCGCATAGACCTCGCCGCCCGGGTCGACCCAGGTCCCGTTGCTGAGGGCGTCTTCGTCCGCCTGAAGCTGCCGAGTCTGGCGCGACAACTCATCGACACCGGTCTTGCCCGATCCTGAAACCGCTTGGTAGGACGAAGCAACCAGTCGTTTCAAGCCCGCCGCCCGGTGCAGGGGAGCCACACCCATCAACATCGTCATGGTGGTGCAATTCGGGTTGGCGATGATGCCGTTGTGGTTGGCGGCAGCGTGGTCATTGATTCCTGCCACGACGAGCGGGATCTCGTCAACCATGCGGAAAGCTGATGAGTTGTCGATGACTACTGCGCCGGCGTCTGCAAACTTCGGGGCATACTCACGCGACCGTCCACCGCCCGCAGAGAAGAGAGCAATCTCGATGCCCGACGGGTCTGCAACAGCCAGGTCCTCGACCTCGATCTCGCCCCACTCGGTCTCGACCTTCTGACCGGCCGACCTCGCCGAGGCCAGCAGTCGCAACTCCCCAATCGGGAACCGGCGCTCGGTGAGGATCGACAGCATCGCCCGCCCGACCGCTCCGGTGGCACCTACTACCGCGACGGTCTTGTTAGACATTGGCGTCGTCCCCTGTCAGCTCTGCCTCGAAGGCTTGGTGAAGTGTGCGAACGGCATCCTCGACCCGGTCCGCTCGGACTACGCAGGAGATCCGGATTGTCGAGGTGGAGATCATCTCGATATTGATCCCGGCATCACTCAATGCTCTGAACACTCTGGCCGCGACACCCGGATGGGATTTCATCCCGGCGCCGACCAGAGAGACCTTGGCGATGTCGTTGTCGATGTCGACACCTGCCGCTCCGATATCGGCGGCGAGACGCTCACTGACCTCGAGAGCGGTGGCGGACATCGCCCGTGGAACCGTGAAGCTGATATCGGTGGATCCGTCAATGGAAACGTTCTGAACGATCGTGTCGACGTTGATCTCGGCATTCGCCATCGGCTCGAACAAGGTGGCCGCTATCCCGGGGCGATCGGGCACTCCGTGCACCGTGACCTTCGCCTCAGAGATGTCGTGTGCGATTCCACTGATAATGGCTTCTTCCATGGTCTTCTCCTTCACCCACGTCCCGGGTCCATCATGAAACGAGGACCTGACATGGATCGGGATGTTGAAACGTCGCCCGAA
>JBLYYS010000345.1:0-4074 GCA_048550235.1 Acidimicrobiia bacterium
AGACGTATCTGTTTCCAGGAGCTCCGCCCACCTGGCATCAAGCCGTCGTCATTGCTGTGACCGCTGCCGGAGCCCGGTCGGCGGCCTCTCATCAAACCGCCGCTTACCTCCACGGATTGACCGATCGACGGCCTAGCAAGATTGAAGTTGTCACACCGCGCTGGAGGAGGTCAAGGGCGGTCGACTTCACGGTGCATGAGTCGTTGGATCTCCGCCCCGACCATGTGATGGAATCCGGAGGCATCAGGCTCACCAAGCCAATCCGAACCGTCGTTGATCTGGGCGCTTCAGCACCTTGGCTGGTTGAGCCTGCCTTGGATGCAGGGCTCCGACAACGGCTCTTCACCCTTCCCGATGCAGCCGCCTTCGTCGGCCGGGTGGCGAAACGAGGTCGGCGAGGCGTAGGCGTGATCAGACCGTTCATCGAGCAACGAGTGCTGTGGGATGGAGTAACTGAGAGCGAACTGGAGGATCTACTGCGGCGTGTCTGGGATGATCGACAACCCTCTCTTGTGCCGCAGTACATCATCACCACCCCGGATGAAGAGTTCGTGTGCAGAACTGACTTCGCGTTTGTTGAGCACAAGATCAGGATCGAACTGGACTCTGAGGCATTCCATATGGACCGGACGACGTTCAGGCGGGACAGGGTCATCCAGAACCAGACGGAGTTAATCGGCTGGCGAACCTTCCGCTACACGTGGTGGGACCTGACGGCCCGCCCGCTCGAGGTGGTCGCCGAGATCGAAGCTGCCTTGCGCGAATCCCCCTTCATGCGTCCATGAGCATCACCACGCGTGGCTCACGGACGCAAGAACGGAAGAGGAAGGGGGTAGTGACAAGGGGCCGGGCGTGAATGCCCGGCCCCTGATCCCTGGTCTCGTGCGCGGTTACGGTCTGGTCATTGTGCTCACGTCGCCGCCGAGGTCTTCGATGGCGTCGTAGAGCATCTGCATCACGTAGTCGCCGTTGTGGGCGAACCCACCCGGATCCTTCAGCGCGTACTGGTAGATGTAGGCGGCCCGGAGCAGTCTTGGCGTCCAGGTGCCGTACCGATCGCCGGCGGCATTGAAGAAGTAGGGGTAAGCGTGCGAGTCGTAGACGATGTCGTCGACCCCATCGGTGGACTCTGCGTAGACCTGAATCGAGTCGTACAACAGCGCCGTCATGGTCCCGATCTCACCGGCGATTCCTTCGGTGGCATCACTGTCACCGTCGAAGTCGGTTGAGTCGATTCTGATCGAGGCCAGATCCTCCGCCGACTCAACTCCACCATGACATCCACTGCAAGCCTCGACCTTCACCGTTAACTGGTGAGTGTCATGGCAGCTGGTGCAGGTGTCGAAGCCGGAGACGTGTGCGAACTGGCCGGCATAGGTCTTGCCGGCGTACTCGTACCCTCCCTGGACGTCGGTTCCATACAGCGTCGCGCCTGCGGCGAAGTAGTGGATGTTGATGAACCCGAGACTGTCGGACACTGTGTCGTCCGGCGTGTCGCCGATCCGTCCGTCGACCGTGCCGGTCGACGAGCGGCCCTGGTGGCAGTTGATGCACAGGTTCATCGCCTGGTCACCGCTGTTCACCGAGGCGCCGCTCGGGAACGTCACGTCTTCCTCGACGTCGTTCAGCAGCGAGTAGTCCTCGAGGCTGGCGTGGCAAGTGACACACTGGAACCCGTTGGAGATCGGCGTCGTGATGTTGACACCCTCGCTCAGGAACATCGGCAGGCCCTCAGCCGTATGGCACTTGGCGCAGGAGGCGCTGACCGCGCCGTCCTCGTCCCAGTGCCTGAACGCTTCCTCGGAGCCGGCGAAGTGACCGTGGTCGATCCTGGTGCCCATGGCAACCGGGGTACCCAGCACCTCGTTGAGGCTCTCGATGGAGTCGGTCATCAGCTGGATGGCGTACTTGCCGCCGTGGGCGTAGTTGCCCGGATCCTTGAGAGAGACCTGATAGTTGTAGGCAGCCTTCAGAAGGCGCGGCGTCCAAGCGCTGTACTGGTTGCCGTAGTTCGCCTCATCCTCACCGGCCACGCCGTCTGCGTTGGTGTCGTTGAAGAAGTACGGATATGCGTGTGAGTCATACGCAATCGGTCCACCGTTCTCGGCGGCATATGCCATCAGAGCGGTGAGCAATGTGTCCCTGACTCCTTCGATCTCGTAGAAGATTCCTTCTTCGAGATCTCCGTCAGCATCGAAGTCCACCAGCGAGCCGGGCATGCGGACATCTCGGAGATCTTCAAGACCGGCAACATCGGTGTGGCAGGTGGTGCATTCAGCCACCTTGACCTCGAGCGAATGCGGATCGTGACAGTTGATGCATGTGGTGTAGCCATCAACGTGGGCGAACTCACCGTCGTAGGTCTTGCCTTCGTATTCGTAGCCGCCCTTGGCCAGGGTTCCGTACTTCGTGGCGGCAGCTGCGAAGTAGTGGATGTTGATGAATCCGAGGTCTGCTGAGACCGCGTCTTCTTCGGCTCCGACCTCGGCGAGGGTCTCATTGACGCTCACAGTCGAGCTACGTCCTTGGTGGCAGGTCATGCAACGTGCTTCGTCACCCAGGCCGGTGAGTTCGATGCCAGAAGGCATGACCACACTCGTGAGGGACAACGTTGCGTCGTTGTGACAGGTCACACAGGTGACCGACGTTCCGATCGGATGGCTTTCAGCGTCGATCGCACCGGCCGCGGAGCCGTCGGCTCCGACGAAGTCCTGGAAGCCACCTTCGCTGTGACACTTGGCGCATGAGGCCGGAACTACCGCAGGGTCGTCTTCGTCCCAATGAACGAAAGCCTCTGCCGACGCGTCGGCGTGTCCGGAACCTTCCCAAGCAGCCAGGAAGGGAACCATCAGTTCGGGAGTCATGTCCTCGGGAGGAGTTGAAGGTTCGGGAACCGTAGTTTCAGAGGGCGGTGCCGCCTCGGTAGTGGTCGTAGTGTCTTCGCTGCTCGTGCAGGCCACGAGGACCAGCATCAGCGCAACGAAGATCGCTACACGAGAGTGCCGGATTCGGCTCATAGTTGCTTCCCCTGGGGGTTGTCGGCTCACTTATACCGACATGATGACGGATCGACCTGGGAATCACCTAGGGCCCTTAGACCCTTGTGAAGGGATTCACGAAGTGCCCGGAAGGGCTCAAGTTGTCCCCAAGAAGGTCGAGCCCCTTCAGGCCTTTTCGCGAATGACTCTCCAGGCGACTGTGGCGAGCCAAACGAGCACGACAAAGCCGACGATCGCACCGCCGAGAATCAGCAGAATCGTCAGGCCACTAGTGCTCTGATGACGCTCGGGCAGTTCCGGAGCAGCATGGATTCCTTCAGCCGGAATGGATTGGCCTTCAGGGTGACAGTCGCCGCAGCTCACGGCGACCTCGGTAGCAACATCTCCGGTGCCGGTGGTATGTGGATCGTGGCACTCGGAACACGCCAGCACGGCGGAACCGGTATGGATCTCGTCGGCAACTTTGGTGTAGTGATCGCGGTGGCAGATTTCGCACGATCCGGCCAGCTGACTGGTCCAATCGGCGAGGCTCTCAGCCGTCAGGTCGGGGTGCGGGAAACCTTCGATATCGGTGTGGCAGTTGCGGCAGGAGACACCAAAGGCTCCGTGCACGGAGTTGTCGTAGTCGCCCTCGAAGACCGCCAGATTCAGGCTCTCACCCGATGGCAGATCAGCCGACAGCCCTGATTGCTGGTGGCAGGTGTAGCAAGTGGCGTTGTCCCACCAGGGATCGTCGGACTCCTGGGCAGTAGCAGGAGATGCAGTGAGCCAGAGAATCGCGGCGACGGCCGGCAACACCACCAACAACGCGCGTCGTATTCCAACCGCCAAGCTCATCTGTGTCTGCATTCTTGTTCTCCCCGGGCAGTTGCCCGCCACGATGATCGCTGATCCCTACCCGAATCGCCCAGGGGCCTAGTACCCCGGGCATGGGGTCGTTGGCCCCACGAAACCCTCAGGAACCCGTTCCTGCCAGGACTCTATCCAGTTCGGCCGCCAGTTCGTTGTACGTGACGGGTCCCGTGAACTTGTGGGTGACCAGACCTTCCCGATCGATCACGAACGTCTCCGGTAC
>JBLYYS010000346.1:0-4061 GCA_048550235.1 Acidimicrobiia bacterium
AGGGAGCCTGCGGCTTCCCTTATGCTTCCTGCATGCGAGATCCATCGGCCGGGAGAATGACGTTGTTGCGGCGTGGGTTACGCCGGAGATGCCCTCGTTGCGACGGAGGGGAACTCTTCCCGAAGTTCCTCTCGATGATCGAGCATTGCCCGTCTTGTGGTTACCGCTTCGAGCGGGACCACGGTTATTGGATCGGCGCCATGATCATCTCAACGGCATTTACTCTCGTTGGGTTTTTGGTCATTTTCGTCGGCGGCATGCTCCTTTGGTGGCCCGACGTTCCATGGACCGGATTGCTGATCGCCTCACTCAGCTTCACTGCGATCCTCCCGGTGCTCGGCTACCCGACAGCCCGCACCGTCTGGGTCGCTCTCGATCTGATGGTCCGGCCTCTCGAGGCAGCCGAAATCGACCGGGCAGCACAATCATTGAACGGCACTCCTTAGCCCTTCGCGCTTCAGACACCACCCAGAGCGGCCGATACTGTGCCGACGGGAGGTTCAGTGCAGAGAAAGAGAATCCGCGCCACGACCCTGCTGGCTATTGGCATCCTCATCGCCGCGCTCCAGCCCGTTGGAGCATCGAGCGAACGCTCGCTGTGGGTCTGGGACGGTCCTACCGACAGTGTCATCGAGTTTGCTGTCACCCATGGCATCACAGACATCTATCTACATGCGCCTCCGAACTTCTCGAGGAATGGGCTCTACAGCCAGTTCATTGAGTCTGCTCACGCCGTCGGTATCAATGTGCTTGCTGCCGGCGGGAATCCATCCTGGTCCTCAGATTCCGGCGCCTGGAATGCCTGGGTCGATGAGGTAGTCGCATTCCAAGGTTTCGACGGCTTGGTGTTTGACGTAGAGCCACATCTGCACCCCGATTGGGATACACGGAAACAACATCGTCTACTGCGATTGTTCGTGAACGGGCTCCAGCGTGCGGCATCGCGGGCAGGATCGTTGCCGGTGTACACGACCGTTCCGTTCTGGTGGGATCTTCCCGCCTACCGAGTGCGAAGCAACCTGCTCGTGGAGCACGTACTCGACCATTCCGATGGAATCGTCATCATGGCCTACCGGGATACCGTTGAAGGTGACGACGGCATCATCCAGCTTGCCAGAAACGAAGCAAACCTCGCCGCGCTCAAGGGACGAGAATTCGTGATAGGCGTTGAGACGAGCCCGACCGAATCGGACAAGATCTCATTCGCCGAAGAAGGCTCGGCCAATCTGGAGATCGAGTTGGCGAAGGTGAGGGCTCGGTACGAGACCATGGCGACCTTCGCGGGTACCGCCGTCCATGACTTCGAGTCATATTCCTCGCTAGGTCCCTGAGTCATCCAGTGCGACCCTACGGCCTGTTGAGGAACGACACGACGTCCTGACGGTCGGCGGTAATCGGCATCGGAGGTAGCGATCCGAGCACCACCCTTCCGTATCTCATCTTCGCCAGCCGCGAATCCAGAATGGCCACCACGCCGCGATCATGGGTTGTCCTTATGAGCCGCCCCACGCCCTGCGCAAGCAGCATCGTTGCTCGAGGCAGATCGACAGTCTGAAACGCCGACTTCCCCTGCTGCTCGGCCAACTCCCGGCGAGCGACCCACAGAGGATCGTCGGGGCGAGGGAAAGGGAGTCGATCAATGACCACTAGTTCCAAGGCCCTCCCGGGAATGTCCAGACCCTCCCAGAAACCCATCGTCGCCACCAAAACGGAGGTCTCCTCCTCCTCGAATCTCTCGACCAGACGCCTCTTCGGAAGGTCACCCTGAGCAAGCACTTCGAGGTCGGTATCCTCTCGCAACCGATCGGCGGCGAGTTCGAGCATTCGGTAACTCGTGGTCAACACCAACGCCCGACCCCCGGCCGCTCGAACCAACTCGACGATCTCGCCCGCGGCGCTGTCTCTCCAGTCTGATTGCCTGGGATCCGGCAACCCGGCCGCTACGTAGATCCGACCTTGAGTCTCGTAGTCGAACGGACTTCCGACGGAGAGCATCGCTGCTCCAAGCGGAACATCCGCCGAATCGGCGCTGAAACCCAGTCGACCTGCAAGCGGAACTAGCGACCCTCCAACCGACAAGGTGGCACTGGTCAGGATTGCCGGGCGCTCCGAGAGCAAACGCTCAGCCATCAGCGGACCCACATCAATCGGCGCCACCTTGTAACGCTTGCGACCACCATCCGGCTCGATCCACGAAACATGCGAGTCCGGAGGTTCCAGCCCCATCGCCAGATCACCCGCCAGATGACCACCCAACCGCAATGCCCGCGCCCGCGCACCACGCAACCCGGGCGTGGCTGGTTCGGTAGCGCGGATCCGGCCATTCACCTGAGCTACGGCGGCAGCCGTTGAGGTCAACTCACCACCCAGTCCGGAAACGAAAGGATCGGGCATGTGCCCATCGACCGTGTCTCCGAGTTGAGTATCGAACGCCTGCGCGCGAGCACGCAACGGATCGAGCAGGCGGCGAGAATCCTCCGGCGGCATCACCCTGCGCAGAAAACTCGATGCCGTCCGATGGAACTGCCAGATTCGACCCGGTGTGAGTTCGATCCCGAGCGCTGAAGCCATCGTGTCCTCTAGTCGATGAGCTTCGTCGAAGATCACAACATCGTGCTCGGGCAGTAGTCCTCCCTCGAGGGCCATTCCGGCCCCGTACAAGTGATGGTTCACCACAACAATGTCGGCAGTTGCCGCCCGGTCGAACGCCGCCATCGCGAAACACTCTGCCCCCTGGGGACATTCCTCCTTGCCCGGGCACTCCATCCCCGACACAGACACCTCGGTCCACAAGTCGTCGGGGACCGCCGTCGGAAGATCATCGCGGTCGCCGGTCTCGTGAACCTCTGCCCACTCCAGCAATAGGCCCATCAGGTCGGAATCGTCCACCGGTTCATCGAACAAACCTCCCTGACTCTCATCGCCCTCACGATGCTCCTCCAGCTTCGAAAGGCAGAGGTAATTCTGGCGGCCCTTGATTGTTGCCCAAGCGAATCGAATGCCGAGGGGCTCAAGTACCTCGGCCAGAAACGGCAGGTCCCGGGTAGCGAGTTGATCCTGCAAGCTCTTCGTTGCAGTCGAGACGATCACCTTCTTGCCGGAAGAGATGGCTGGCAACAGGTAACCGAACGACTTCCCCGTCCCAGGCCCTGCCTCGCACAACAGGTGGGAGTCGTCCTCCAACGCGCTCGCAACCGCCCGGGCCATTTCCACTTGACCCGGCCTTCGGGAACCACCGGGCTTCGCATCGACGACGGCGTCGAGCATCGTCTCCACGCGTTCAACCGGATCACTCGGAAGGGATGGCATGGAGAAGATGGTAGGCGCCTCCTCGACCCGCCCGAACCTCCGCTGTATGGTTCCGCATTCGCTAACAGGAACACTTCAATGAACATCGGCATTCTCACCGCCGGCGGAGATTCGCCCGGATTGAACGCTGCAATTCGCGGCATCGGCAAAGCCGCCATTCGCTCTCACGGAATGTCGGTCATTGGATTCAAGGACGGATTCCGAGGATTGATGCAGAACCGTCACATCCGGCTCGACTCCGATGCCCTCTCAGGAATCCTCACCGCGGGAGGAACGATTCTCGGGACCAGTCGGGACAAGCCGTACCGGATGAACATCGGCGGACGCGAAATGGATATGACCAGCATCATGCTGGAAACCTACGAAGCGCACCACCTCGATGCACTCGTCTGCCTGGGGGGCGGCGGCACTCAGAGGAATGCTCTCCACCTGGCGAACTCGGGGATGAAGATCCTGACGCTTCCGAAGACGATCGACAACGACGTGGCAGCGACCGACCAGACGTTTGGATTCGCAACTGCGATGAACATAGCCACCGAGGCCATTGATCGCCTCCACTCGACCGCCCACTCACACCATCGCATCATCGTTGTCGAAGTCATGGGCCATAACGCCGGATGGCTTGCGCTCGGCGCCGGTCTGGCCGGAGGCGCCGACGTCATCCTCATCCCCGAGATCCCGTATTCGATCGAGGCCGTGGCCGAATCGATTCTCGCCCGGCAGGCATCGGGGAGTCCGTTCAGTATCGTCAC
>JBLYYS010000347.1:0-4621 GCA_048550235.1 Acidimicrobiia bacterium
CATAGGTCGATCTGTGAGACAACTGCAGGACTCAATCCGAATCGAGGCGCCACCACAAGCGATCTGGGACTGGCTCGTTCATCTGACCGATCACTACACCGAATGGCACCCCGATCACGTATCCGCAGTGTGGGAGCGGGGACAACCAAACCAGATCGGTTCCGTGATGTGCGCCGTCGAGAAGATCGGCGACAAGAGAGAGACGCTTCGCTTCGAGATGACCTTCCTGGAACCTCCGGCCAAGTACGAGTATCGGATCAAGGGCCCACACTCCATAGTGCTGCCGGGCGGAGGATTCGAGATTCGCCCTGACGCGGGAGGGTCGATCTTCACGGCCACCATCTCATATCGTTTCGGAGTATTGGTCGAGTGGATTCTCCGGAGACGCACAGGATCCCTCCGCGATCACATGCGGGAGGAGGGCGAAAACCTGAAGCAGATCATCGAGCAATCTGCCTGAATCTGCCCTCGCCGAGTCTCAGAGTCGGCGGTCGCTTCGACCCTGGACGAGCCAAGCGATCAGCCCGACCCAGAGCATGCCGCCACCGATTATGAACCCGTAGCCCCACCACTCCGATATCTCACCGACCTGCCAGGTCGAGTCCCAAAACCCAAGGGATTGGTTGTCGCCGGCGAAGAGGATGAAAAACCCGAGAAAGAGCGCTATCGCTCCGAAAATCCCGAGGAGTTGCTTGACAACGCGCTGCCATCCTCCGTGGCCGGGGGTGGACTCGGTGTAGTGGCTAGGGAAGTCTTGCCTTGCGGCCATATCGCACCTCTCTTCCGACCGCTACCTCCATTAGACGCCCGATCTACATCAGTGTCCAGACCTGTTCACTCAGCGCACGCGGAGTAGCTTGAGGCCGTAGGCACCACTCGAAAGCAACACGAGCAAGGAGTCCTGGGATTGCCAAGCACCTGACTCCCGACCAAGCGATCGCCAACTCCATTCGGCGCCACGCACTCGACCGCTCGGCTTCATCGGTCACTCAGGTGAGCGCGGATCTGGTGGGTTTGCACAACACGAGCCAGTCCAGTCCGTTCTTGTCAGTTCGCGCACGCATACCGGATCTTCATCGCGGCGATCTCGAAGGAGTGATGTGGGAATCTTGGGAGCTGGCGCGGATTCGTGCAATGCGACTGACGTTGTTCATCTTCCCGACTGAGTTGCTCGAGGTCGCGGCTGCCGCGACCCGTCATCTCAGCGAAGGTCTGGCAAAGCGGTGGATGCGTGATTCGGGCCTCTCGACACCCGAGTTCGAAAGGTTGGCCGATGCGGTAGACGAGGCGCTGTCTGACGGCCCACGGACGGCCCGAGATTTGCGGGCTGTCTTGGCAGTGCCGACGCCGGTAGACCTCCCGGGAGTAGTAGCCCGGATGTGCGACGCCGGACGCTTGGTGGGAGGCCGACCACCTCGCAGTTGGCGGTCGGGGGTGCGCCAGTACCACCGATGGGAGGATGTCCTGCCGGATGTCGACATCCACAGATGGAACCCGGATGCTGCGATTCGGGAGTTGATCGCCCGATACATCGACTCTTACGGTCCCGTCACGATCGACGACATCTCCTGGTGGACCGGATTCACCAAGCACCGGTGTCGGGACGCTCTGCAGAGCATCGACGCAGAGCAAGTCGAAGTGGCTGGATGGAAGGGTCCGCTGTTCCAGATGCCCGAATCGACATCGGTGTCTGTTGCCGAACGGTCGGTCAACGCGCTGCCGATTCTGGATCCCTATGTCCAGGGGTATCGAAACAGGGGTCGACTTCTCGACCCAAAACGACATACCTTCGTGTATGACGGAGGGGGTAACTCCGCTTCAACTCTGGTGTATGGCGGGCGCATCATTGGTGTCTGGCAAACCAGTGAGGACCCCGGGCCAAGTATCCGCTATCACCTGTTTTCCGGGAGCGATACTTCCGTTCGCCAGAAGTGCGAAGTCGAGTTGGCAGCAGCCGGAGCACTGTATTTCGATCGGTCGGTCGACGTCATCGAAGTCCCAGAGATGGAACCTCTGAACGCCGGAGGAGGGCGCAGCGCCATGCACCCGCTGGACAATCAGATACACCGAGCATCTCGGAGGGCGAAGCAGAACCGGTAGCCTCTCGCAATGGGCAAGATTCATCCACAGGACATGTTCGGTCGTTTCCGTGGCCGTTTCTGGCTGCCACCGCGCCCCCACGGAGAGATCATCGAGGACAGGACCGTCAGCTTCCTCGAACTGTTCTACGACCTCGTGTTCGTCGTCCTCATCGGCCGGGCCTCACACACGCTGTCAGAGCATGTCTCCTGGCAAGGCGTGTTTGATTTCGCAGTCGTGTTCGGGATGATCTGGCTGGCCTGGTTGAACGGAACCATCCACCACGAATTACACGGCCGGGAAGACGGTCGCAGTCGATCATTCATCTTCCTGCAAATGATGCTGCTCGCTCTGCTGGCCGTGTTCACCGGCGAAGCGACTGGAGACGGTGGGCCCGGATTCGCGATCACCTACTCAGCGATTCTCTTGGTGCTCACCTGGCTCTGGTACACGGTGAGGCGGCAGGACTCTGCCGAGTACATGCAAATCACCGGTCGATATCTAGCCGGGATGGGGATTTCGTTCGTGGTGATAGCGGCCACGATCCCGATGCCGGATGAAGCGAGGACGATTACCTGGGCAGTGTTCGTCGCCGGATGGATCGTCGGCTCAATCCTGCAAACTCGCTACACCGGCACGCTCGGTGTGGTCATAACCGAATCGATGGTTGAACGCTTCGGCTTATTCACGATCATCGTGCTGGGAGAAGTGGTCGTCGGCGTCGTCAACGGACTGTCGGAAGTCGACAGAACCGCCGAAGCAATCGCTACCGGACTACTCGGCCTCATGCTCGGTTTCGGGTTCTGGTGGACCTACTTCGACTACGTCGGCAGGCGCATGCCGAGAGATCATCGGCCGAGTTGGGGCCGCTGGATGATCGGGCACCTTCCGGTAGCAATGGCGATCGCTGCCGCAGGAGCGGCGATGGTGAGCCTCGTCGAACATGCCGGGGACGTCCGTGCGCCCTACGCAACAGCCTGGCTACTGAGTGGATCCGTTGCGGTCCTTCTCGTCGCCCTCATATCACTGATGAGATCTCTCAGCGACTTCGATCGACTGCCAAGCCTCTACCAGCCGGTCTCCAGAGCGCTCGTGATCGGAGCCGGCATCGCGCTCCTAATCGGCTGGTGGAGGCCTAGTCCGTGGCTGCTCGTGCTCACTCTCGCCGCCATCCATTCAGTCATCTGGTTCTTCGCCTTCGATCGCTGGCTACGCCTGGAAGACCCGAACGGCGCCATTCGGTAGGCACTCCGAGCGAACCGGCCGCCTGGAGATCAAGCCGGTGGGACCAAGGTCCCGCCGAAGACCTGCCAGGCGAGAGCCGACTTGGCTAGGAGGCTCAGCAAGATGTATGTCCGCTCTCCCGAGAGGTAGTTCTTCCAGCGGCCGATCTGCTTGTACTGGGCCCATTGGGTGAAGGCGAAACTGTTGAAGAAGACGAACAGTGAGATGAAGATCCCATAGACGAATCCCGGCGGCTGCGCCTCGCTGCCCGGAGAAACGAGGAAGACTCCGATAGCGATCCAGGGGACGATCCCGAGAATCGAACCCATCCAGAATGGCCACAGGGACCCACCCGGTGCCTCATAACGTTCCTGAGCCGAGCCGAACAGGATCATGCCGGCGTTGACACCGAATATGGCAAGCAATGCGGCGATGCTGCTGACTCCGGTGAGCATGGCGATCAGAATGATCATGATCGACGAAGAGAGCGAATACTCGATCCAACGGAACTGATTCTGGCCCCTCGACAACTGATCTCGATATCGACCTGCACCAACGCTGGCGATCAAGAAGTGGAAGAAGGCTGACAGGAAGAGAAATGCCGCGACCCCCCAAGCAACCGATAGCTCGAACAGAGTCTCGGTTTCTGCGGGGGTCCCCGGGGGACCCTCCGGGAAAGCTGCCGTCACCGGCAGAGTGAAGTCAGTGGCCAATGCCACTACAGCCAAACCCTGCACGGCATGCAGAGCACCCATTATCCAGTTGTATCGGCGCAGCTTCCCGAAAGCTGCGTCGGTGACTTCCACCGTCGATGCCATTGTCTATAACCCTCCTGGTTTCCCAAAGTCTACGAAGCCAACCGACGATTGGATGACTGTTTCCCCTCGGAGCCGGATTGGGACTGTTGGCACTGGTCTCAGCACCCGTTTTCCCGCATAGTTGAGTGATGAACACAGATCACCTGGCTCTGCCCGAAGCGAGTCGCAGCAGAAACGAACCTTCTGCCGCCGGGCGGAGATTCGGTTACACAGTGGCCATCGCCATCAATGCCGGACTGCTGTATGTGGTGAATAACCTGCTCGATTGGGATTGGCTCCCATTTCTCACCGAAGCGTGGGACGAGGTTCTTCCCATCATCCGGGTATCGCTGGTAGCAGCGATGATCGTCAACGCCGGCTACATCTTCTTCGACCACAAGTGGTTCAAATCTCTCACCCAGATCGGTTTGGCCGGCATCAGCATGGCGGCCACCGTGCGGATCTACCAGGTGTTCCCTTTCGATTTCGCCGAATACGAGTTCGGATGGGAGACGCTGACG
>JBLYYS010000348.1:0-4002 GCA_048550235.1 Acidimicrobiia bacterium
ATCCACGAGAAATCCCTCAATAGGGGTCAATATGGACCCGAAGTCTGAGTGGAGTCCAGCCGCTCAGGAACAAGGGAGACGCGTGGCATGGTGCGAAAAGTGATGCTCATGGCAGCAGTCTTGCTGCTGGTAATGACCGGAATAGCCTCTGCCCGTCCGGGCGGCTCGAACTTCGTCGCCGCGCAAGATGGAACCGCCGACGACGCAGCTCAACCAGTGCCCACGGTTGCCTCACTCATTCTCGGCGAGCGCTACTCCAACGGCCTATTTGATCTCGAAGTTCAGGATGCCTTTGTCGTCAACTCCCCCCTCTACCCTGGATATGACGAAGTCCGGTTGTCCGTAGCCTTCCGTCACCACACAGAGGTACCTTGGTTGCCCTCCTCCTACGCCATGTCGGGCGACTACGGCTACCCCGCGCTCCAGATCGTTGACGGTGCAGGCGTCATTCATCCGATGCCCACCAACGTGCTTCCCTTGTGGGTCGAAGTCGAGGATCCGGTTGCCGACACGACTTCCGCCATCCAGCTTGGCGAGTTCAGCTATCAGGTCGCAGGCTACGCATTGTCCATGCAGCCGGCCGGAATTCCTACTCGTTGGACGGTAGGTTTTCGGGTTCCGTCGGCCGCCAGTTCTGACCTGAACCTGCAAGCCTCATTCGGCGGCCTGGTCGTAGCCGAATGGGACCTCGAATCTGACGCAATCCCTTCGGCAGGCTGGGACCGCCCGGAAGGTTTTGACTTTGCCGAACTCGGCGATTCGATCGTCTGGGGAGACTCCCTGTTGATCGAGCCCAAAGCCGTCGAGACGGTCGTGTGCGCCGATCCGCAGTACGGGCATGTGTCGGTGGACTCTTCCTTGTTGCTCGGCATTTCGAGCGTTGTCGACGTGGACGCCCTCTGGCCAAACGTCCGATACCCGGAAATGCCGGCAATCATGGTGTGGGCTGATGGCACGACGGCCCGATATTCGTCAGGCTCCGCTGCTTTCTACGACGACGAGACCGACGAGGAACTGTTCGACAACATGCTCCTTCCCTACGGCGAGCACGTCATCGTTCCGCCTCAGACCGATCATGATCGGTTCATGGAGTTTGTTGCACCTCGCGACTCCCGTTTCTCAGACGTCGCTGAGGGACCGGTCGCGCTGGTCCTCTATCCACCGAACGGACCGGCCATCTGGGTGGATCTCGACTCGACGCCGACCGGCACCATCAGTGAGTTCGAATGCGAGATTCCATCGTTCAGTCTCTTTGCCGTTGATCGCGATGGTGCCGCGCCGGAGCCACCGGTGCCGGTGCTCGAACCTGAGACGATCTTCGACGCCTGAGGTTCGACTGGAAACGTTCTCCGTTGGGTAACGGTCAAGCCGACCTATGCGGTGGCGCCGAGGAACTGCAGCCAATCGGGATCGACCTTGGGACCGGCGCTGGCGTAAACCCAGCCGAACCGCCACGGGGGCTTCGGGGCCCGCGACAGCTGCAACCCGATCTCGCTGGGAAGACGATCTGCCTTCCTGAGATTGCACCTGCGACACGAGGCCACGACGTTTTCCCAGGTGTGGGTCCCGCCGCGCGATCGTGGCATCACGTGATCGATGCTCTCTGCCGGTGCGTCGCAGTACTGGCATGCATGGTCGTCTCTAGCGAGGATCCCACGGCGGGTTGGTGGACCCTTGCGGTGATGAGGGACTTTGACGTATCGCACGAGGCGGACAACCGAAGGCACATCCACCGCGGTCCGTTCAGAACGCAAGCGATCTGACCCCGAGGCGACTATCGAGGCCTTCCTGTTCAGGACGAGCACGACCGCCCTGCGTGCACTGACCACAGAGACCGGTTCGTACGTCGTATTCAACACGAGTGCACTTGGCACCCGGACCTCCTGAAATGATGCAATACCCTACCAGTGAGCTTGGACCAGATCCGCTCAGTTCCTCCCCGCCGGGCTCATGCCGAGATGAAGCAGGCCGGGTGGAATAACGAATGATCCTTGACCTCACTGAGCGTGAAAGCTTGACTACGCCGTACACACACCGGAGAGCTTTTGAACGTCGTCGGATACATTCGCGAACTGTCTACCGCCGAATCCGGCGAGATGTTCGCGCAATCCGAGCGGGTCCGTCGATGGGTTGCCAGAAACGGCTATCACCTCGTCGCCCTCTGCCAGGACGCTTCCGGAACCAGCCGCGACAGGGTTGGATTCAAGGCTCTGCTCGGACTCGCCGGACGGGGGCAGGCCGACCTGGTCGTCATCCCCGGCCTCGAAACACTCTCCTCCGACAAGGTCGTGCAGGAAATCATGCTCGACCGGCTGCGTTCCCACAGACTGGCCGTCGTTTCAACCGAAGAGTCCGAACACGAACTGATCGCTACTCCCTCAACCGATCCGGCCCGTATGCTGATTCGCGACGTACTCTTCAGAGTTGACCAGTACTCGGACCTTCTCGAACCGACCGAGGCACCTCCGGCGCTACGCATCGCTCCTCTTGTTGAAGAGTCCGATACGTCTCCGATTGACGCCGACGTCTTGATCGAGTTCGTTGAGGAAGCACCAACCGCCTCGGCCTCGTAGGAACACGGGGCCGGATCGTCAGCCTACGAGAGCGGCCCAGACTGCTCTGGCGAATCCGAATTCCCACCCGACCGTGACGAACGCTGAGCCCACGGCGAGGTCGCCGGCTCCCCGGTCGAGCACTGCGGTGATAGCGGTCCGAGAACCCTGTTCGGTTTTATGAATCGCAACCACCGTTGGCGGCGCTCCCTTTTCGCCGAGCAGCTCGAACACGGCGGCAACGATCGCATCGCGCAGCCCGTGACGACCCAACGGACTCTGAACGGCTGCCATCCCCTGTTGATCGTCTCGAGCAGTCACGATGAGCTGGTCGCGGGCCTCTTCGACGGCCACGGCCGCAAGCCGTCTAACCGTCATAGAACTGGTCGACGGGCTGACGACGACATCTTCAACTTCCTGCTCGAACGTCGGAGGAGTAGGAGCGACCTGTGGCTCTGGCGTAGTCCGCTCGGGTGCCAGCCGGGACCGTAGGCCGTGATTGGCCAGGATCTGCTGTACGAGGGCACCAACCTGCCGTCGATCGGCTCCTGAGTCGATATGAAGCCTCACAGATGGATATCGGTCGTCGACAACCTCCACCTGCGCGTCGGCCACACCCTCGATCGCCATCAACTCCTCATGAAGGATCGTCATGTCGCCGCCCGTTGCCATCGACGCCATCGTAGGTATCCGATCAGACTCGCGCCTTCCAGGTCGACTTGAGAGGAACCGTCGGGGGTCGCGACTGTCCGATGGAGGTATTGCTGGTCCGGTTGAAGGTAGAAGTGCGGCCGGGCCCGGCCACGTCTGGAGGCGCCGACGAATACGGAGCGGACGGCTTCCGGTCCTAGACCGGGGTGCCGCCTCAGTACCCGCGCTGCTGTGTTCACTCGCCCCATCCCGCCATCAGTATATGACACTCAGGGCCGGCAGCCATCACCTGTTTTCCAACCTTTGATAACCTGGGCGCGCAGAAACCAAACGAGAGGGACTAAGGGTGACAACTACTGAGACGGTAGAACGAGAACAGGTCGCCTGGTTCTCTCATCAGTTCGCCGAGATCGGGGACAACATCGAGCGGGTGATCCAGGGCAAACGGTCGGTTATCGACTTGATCGTCGCCTGTCTGATAGCCGAAGGCCATGCCCTCATCGAGGATGTGCCCGGAGTAGGCAAAACCCTTCTCGCCAAATCGTTGGCCCGTTCCATCGAGAGCGAGTTTCAGCGGATTCAGTTCACGCCCGATCTACTTCCCTCAGATATCACAGGCGTCTCAGTGTGGACTCGAGGATCGAGCGAGTTTGTATTCAACCCTGGTGCCATATTCGCCAACATCGTCGTTGGGGATGAGATCAACCGGGCAAGTCCCAAGACACAGGCGGCACTGCTGGAAGCAATGGAGGAGCGGCAGGTAACCGTCGACGGAACCACCAGACCGCTCCCACCTCCG